>JACOEJ010000029.1:10003-34802 GCA_024998645.1 Nitrospira sp. | reverse complement strand
TCGATAGGATCGACCTTGGCCAGGTTCCGTTCCGGCAACAGACAGCGTTTGAATCCCATCTTAGCCGCTTCCCGTATCCGCAACTCCGCCTGGCTCACGGCCCGCACTTCTCCGCCAAGGCCGACTTCTCCCAATACCAATAAACCCGGCTCAATTGCCACTTCGCGGAGACTGGACGTGACCGCCGCGACAATCCCGAGATCGATCGCCGGCTCATCGATGTGCATGCCGCCGACGACATTCACATAGACATCCTGCCCGGAGAGATGCATCCCCAAGCGCTTCTCCATCACCGCCAGCAGAAGGGAAACCCGGCTCAACTCCACTCCGTTGGCTACACGTTTCGGCATGGCATAGCTCGTAGATGACACCAAGGCTTGCAGTTCGACGAGGATCGGCCTCGTCCCTTCAAGGCTCGACACCACCACTGAGCCGGTGCTGTGTTGCGGCCGCTCGGCCAGAAACAATTCGGAAGGGTTAGCCACTTCTTCAAGACCGCCATCCTTCATTTCAAACACACCGATCTCATTGGTCGAGCCGAAGCGATTTTTGACCGCACGGAGAATCCGATAGCTATGGCCTTTATCGCCCTCGAAATAAAGCACCGTATCGACGATGTGCTCAAGTAACCGGGGGCCGGCAATCGCCCCTTCTTTCGTCACATGCCCGATGATGAACACCGGCACGCCCGCCCGCTTCGCGAACGACATGAGCTGGCCGGCGACTTCCTGCACCTGGCTGATGCTGCCCGGCGCCGATGTGATCTGTTCGGTGTAGACCGTTTGAATGGAATCGACGACGAGCGCGGCCGGCTGAATTTCCTGCACGGCTTTGAGAATTTGCTCAAGGGACGTTTCTGCCAGGATCAGGAGGTTCGGATGCTCGATGCCCAGCCGCTGTCCACGCATCTTGATCTGACGGGGCGACTCTTCTCCCGACACATAGAGAACCGGCGCTTCCTTCGAGGCCAACCGCGGTAAGGCCTGCAGCAACAGCGTGGTCTTGCCGATACCGGGATCGCCGCCGATCAGGATGACCGCGCCGGGAATCACGCCCCCGCCCAGGACCCGGTCGAACTCGCTGATCTGCGTGAGCCGGCGGTCTTCTCCTACCACTTCAATCTCGGCGATCGGCGTGGCCTTGGCCTGCGCCATCTTCATGGCTACCGGACGCCCCTTGCCCGTCGGCGCCTGCCGCTCTTCTTTCATCGTATTCCAGCCGCCGCAATCGGGACAACGCCCGATCCACCGCGGCGATTGATGCCCGCAGGACTGGCAGGAAAAACTGGTCTTCGCACGCATGGGTAGGGCCTCGAATTTCGCGAAACAGTTCGGACGCTATATTAATGGAAAGAAACAGCTGAAAGGAAGGAGATGAACCTCAGCCCGCCCGCTATAACTTCTTCCGTATGTCTTTCCACTCCTTCGCCACCTTCGCTTTACGCGGAGCCTCCCCTTTGGCCGGCTCAGGAACCATCACGGCGTCTAATCGCCTCTGGAGAAAGGCCTCGGCGAAGGATTTGGTCCGACCGATACCGGTCTTGACGGTTTTCCATCCGTCCGCATGCAAGGCATCGATGGCTGTTCCGAACGCCTGCTCGCCCGCCGGCACAACCAGGACATACCCGGTGGGAAACTTGTGCAGCTTCAGCCATTCCCGCGAGGACTCGCTGGCCTGAAAGCGATCGCCGCCGAAGGGGGCCGACGGCACGACGTACATCACGCGATAATAAAACTGGGTCAGTTTCCCGAGCTCATCGGCAGCGTCGGGCATCGGCGTCCCCTCCGGCTCGGGCTTGCTGCGCGCATCCGATGCAGCACGCTTCACCTGCGGCGCGTCCATGAGCGCGGCCAGCTCCACGGCCACGATCGGATTCCGCCGCTCCCAGATGGCCAGATGACCCAGGCCTTCGGTCGGCGCCACGCGTCCGCTCTCACCGACTCGCACCTGCACCGGAATGATGCCTTGCGCCTTCGGAGTAAACGGCAGCCGCGCCGTCCCGTCCTCACCGGTCACTGCGGTCGCCACCACTTTGCCATAGACGAGCAATTCGAGCGGCTCGCCTCCCAGTCCCGCAGAGACCGCCGGCCCCCGCGACATCAGCCGCGCTTCGACCATTGCCGTCTGATTGGGTGACGCCAAACCGTCATTGACCAGGAGTGTCGCCGGAGCGGTTCCTGCCGCACTTGCAGTGCCAAAAGGACTGAGGATTACGGCAAGAAAAAAGAGACAGGCGGTGCGGAACATGTGGCGCATGACCTCACGCACGGGCGTTATGCGCGCAAGGCGGCCAAGACCTCGTCGACATGGCCATCGACTTTGACCTTCCGAAAAATAGCCTTCAGCTTGCCCTCGGCATCGATGACGAACGTGCTCCGTTCGATGCCCATATATTTCCTGCCATACATGCTCTTTTCTTTGTACACGTCGTAGGCCGTCGCCACCGCCTTTTCCAGATCACTCAACAGCGTAAACGGCAGGGCATATTTGGCGATAAACTTCTGATGGGAGGCCTGGCCGTCGAAACTCACCCCGATCACGACCGCGCCCGCCTTTTTGATCGACGCCATCGCATCGCGAAACCCGCAGGACTCTTTGGTGCACCCCGACGTGTCGTCCTTCGGATAAAAATACAGGACCACCTGCTTATCCTTCAGGCTTTTCAACGTCACGATCTTGCCGTCCTGATCCGGCAGCGACAATTCCGGCGCCTTCATCCCGATAGCCAATTCCTTACTCATACTTCGCTTCTCCTACTCTACGCTCTTCTCTACCTTTGCGTTGACCGGCGCCGGCCGACCACCTGCACGTCTCTGTACCTATCGCCCGCCCACGCTGCGCCGATTAGGGTTCTGAGGGGCAGGGAGTTTCTTCTCTTCTGTTTCGGGATTTCCGAAGGGCGACAACACAGGAGAATCCCAGATGATCTTATCCCCGGGAGCAAGATTAGCCGCTTCGACGAACTGTTTTCGCGCCGCTTCCGTCTCGCCCAGCTTATTGAGCGCCAACGCATAGTTATAATGCGCGGGGCCTGACTGCGGCACAGTTTCTACGGCTTGAGCGAAGTATTTTTTGGCTTCTTCATACTCGCGAGCCTGGTAGGCCTGAGTCCCCTGCTCATTCAAGGTGATGGCTCTCGGCGGCACTCCGGCCTCCAGCGCCAGCGGCACCAACGGCTTGGCTTTGCTTTTGGAGCATGCCGTCACACCGATCACCAGCACCAGGATTCCCAACAATGCGACATACGCCCGCATCTGCTCTCGTACCATCATGCCATCATCCTTTGGTGTGCTTTCTCATCTCTTCTTCAAACGTTTTCCGGTAGAGCACGTCCCACTCGGAACTCCCCTCGACGATACCGCGAGAATAGGAGGCCAGTTTCGCGCGCACTTTCCGGTCGACCCCCTCTTCCTGCGCCAGTTCGACCGCGAGCACCCGCTTGATGTCTTTCAATATGCGGGCATCATCGCCCTTCTGGCTGACCAGCGGGCTCTTCTTCACCGCCTGAAGAATGACGTGGGAAAGATGGCTGACTTTATCTTCGCTCAACATATTGGCAACTCACCGATCGCACATCACAAGATAATGCCCCGCTCACGAACCAGCTTCGTTTTGATCATGGTGAACATGCGCTGATAATCGACCTGCCCCTGCTCGATTTGCTTTTCATAGGCCTTGAGCATTTGCCGGACCTCTGCATTGAGCAGATCTTCGATCGCCAACTCCGTGGTGATGACCTGCTCCAACGATTCGACGAACGCCTTGCGATCACCCGTGACGTCGAGCTGTCCATCCTGCTGAAGGTGCGCGACCACCGACTCAGCCATGTGATGAACCCGATCCTTTGATATGCGCATAAGCTAGACCCGTTCGACGCGGATGGTGGTCGCCTCCATGACCCGGCGGAACTGTGTCGCATCGCCCACAATTTTTCCGATCACATTGACACGATCCGCCGGCACCGGATCGGGCCCCATACTCATCGGCGTCCGGCCGAAGAAAATCGCCAGCACCTGCCCCGCGCCCCAGTAGGCGACATCGCCGACTTTCACTTGATTGGTCGCGGTTTCCCGATAATCTTTGACGCCGGCCAGCTTGAAGTAAAACTCTTCGCCCCAGGTGTTGATCGGCGCATCGACCGGCAATGCGGCGTACACCTCCCCGGCGGTCTTCGACCCCTTCAGTTCGGCTTCAAGTTGCACCCCGCCCACAGTGATACGAATGCGCTTTGATGGATCTGTCATCATAATGTATTTGATGTGTAGGTATGGATAATCGTGTTGATTGCGGCCTGCAAATTTGACGTCGAACTCTAACCGGTCTCCTGGGTGAAATCAAGGCAGCGGAGTAGCCCCGGCTTTCATGCTCCTGCTAGAATGCCGCTGAATGTTACCCTCAACCTTTGTGATCCTCCCGGGCATCGGACCTGTGACTGAACGGCGCCTCTGGCAAGAAGGCCTGCTTACGTGGAACGATTTCCTGAGTCAGCCGCAGATTCCAGGAATCTCGGCTCACCGCAAGCAGTGGTACGACCAGGAACTCGTTCAGGCTCAATCTGCCTTCGACTCCGGTCTCCTCGACTATTTCACCACACGATTGCCCAGCCGTGACCATTGGCGGTTCTTCGAACTCTGCGAGCCCCGCACGCTGTATTTGGACATCGAAACGACCGGAACCTCCCCGCATGACGGCGAGGTGACCGTCGTCGGATTGCACCGGCGAGGTGAGACCGTCTGCCTGGTCCGTGGAGAGACCCTGACCACGGAACGGCTCCAGGCCGAATTGGATGCCTGCACGCTCCTCGTCACGTTTTTCGGAACGAGCTTTGATGTGCCGTACCTGCGCGCTAAATTCCCCGGACTCAGGTTCTCTATGCCGCATTTCGATCTCTGCTTCGCCGCACGGAGATTGGGACTGCGCGGCGGACTCAAGCAGATCGAACGGGAACTCGGGATCGAACGGGATTCGGCCCTGCAAGGTCTGGATGGATGGGATGCCGTGCGACTCTGGATGCAATGGCGCGCGGGCGACGCCGATGCGCGGGCACTGCTGCTGGCCTACAACGAAGCCGATACCGCCAACCTCGCGCCGCTGGCGAAGCACGTGTTCGAGGATATTCTCGTTCGCTTCGGCCCGGCATCAGTGGGAGCCTCAATGCCTTCACAGCGGGAAAAACGAGACTGTCACGCATGAGTGCATGGGTGGGAATCGGACGGAGCGACATCGGTCTCGTCCGCGCGATGAATCAAGACGCCTTTGTCACGATGGACCATCTCGGGTTCTGGGCCGTGGCCGACGGAATGGGCGGCCATGCCGGCGGAGAGGTCGCCGCCCAATCCGCTATCGCCACCGCCGCCGCGCGGGCCGAACTCTTTGCAGATCCGCTCCGCAAAGGACAATGCATGCCACAGGACTTTCTGCAGGATGTCATGACGCAGGCGCACGATACTGTCCTGGAGCGCGCCCGGTTGGACCCTCGACTGGCCCGGATGGGAACGACGCTGGTCACGCTCCTGATTACCGCCGGTGCCACGCCGACTGCACACCTTGCCCATGTGGGCGACAGCCGCGGCTATCTGTTTCGAGACGGCCGTCTCACACCATCGACCCGGGACCATACGCTGATTGAAACCTATCTCGCCCGAGGAATCGTGACTCCGGCAACGGCCAAGACCCATCCTGAGCGGCATGTGCTCACAAAAGCGATCGGGATTACCAGCTCTGCAGAACCGGATTACTCCGCCTATCCGCTCGCACCGTCCGACATCCTGCTGCTCTGCTCGGACGGGCTTACAAAGATGTTGGAGGATGCCGACATCGCCGATATTCTGGCGCACGCACAAGGCGATCCTAATCGAATCTGTGATCGCTTGATCAAAACTGCTCTTACGCGCGGTGGTGAAGATAATGTGACTGTCGTCGTGATCGCGCGCCGCTAACCGTTTCCCCTCATCCCATCGTTGACAAGGCCTCTCCAGCCATGTAGCCTGACTGATCATTCAGCAGAGACGTTCCCCAGCTTCCATTTATCCTACGCTGAGTAAACTAAGGATTCTGTGATGCCCGACTTCTCTCGGATCGTTTTCTTCGCCTTGTCAGGATATCTTCTCCTCACCGCTTCTCCCGGATTGGCACACGATAACGCGAGCCCGGAATCGGTGATCCGCGCTTTGGTCGATGCCAATGCGGCACGGGACCTCGACGGCATGTCACGGCTGATGGCGCACGATGACGATGCCACCGGCTATACCATCGGTGGACGGAAATACGTGGGCTGGCCGGAGCTGGAACGGGACATTCGCGACGAATTCGCCTTCGTCGAAAAGCTGGAAATGCCCATCACGGACCTGAAAGTCTGGACCAAAGACGACCTGGCCTGGTTTGCGATGGAACTGGACTACATCCGCTATGTCAACGAAGGCGGGCAGCTCCACCATACAGTGATCCCCCTGCGGGAAAGCGGCGTCCTCGAAAAGCGCCAGGGGCAATGGCTCCTGGTCTCATGGCATGAATCGCTCCGGGCTGCCAACTGGCCGGCCGTGGCTCACGTGCGGCCCGCGGCAGGGGCGCCACAGCTGGTTGCCGACCCGGGAGCCCTGCGCGCCCCCGTGGCAGACCTCAGCGGTGAGTGGGAAATCCTCGAAGTCGAAGACGATAAACGCTACAAAGCCACTTTGGATAAGTCCGGCAATGGCCCTTACACTCAGCACGGGGGGCGCTTCACCACGACCAAGTTTGCGGACCGGCTCTGGCAAGGGACCTGGCAGCAACCGGGCAATGACCGCGAAGGGGCATTCGAACTCTTGCTGTCGGAGGATGGCACGCAGGCGAAAGGGGTCTGGTGGTATTCCCGAGTCGGCACGCATAAGAATATTCCCCCGCGGGAACATGGCGGCTCGTATCAATGGAAACGGCTCACGCCGCCCCCTTCACACCAATGAATGATTCATCCGCACCCTGCGTTCCCTCATCTCTGCATAGCTGCGCACAGACGTTTCCGATCGCTTCACCACCTCTGGGAGACTTTATGTATTGGATGCTTGCTCTCTTGATCACTGTGCTGACGGGCGCTCCCGCATTTGCCGACGGCGGTCATGACCACCATGCCGTGCCGACATTGAAGAATCAGACCACGACCACCGTCACGATTAAGGATGACACGGTCACCTTGACCTTCGGCCCCGTCGATCTCCCCACCAGCCACGATGGCGACCTGGCCGCTTCGATGCCCAAACATAACTTCCAGCTCCCCGAAGATATGTACATGGTGGGATATAAATCGGCCGTCTTTACCAAAGAAGGCAAGGAACTCCCCAGAAACTACCTCCACCATATTTTGATGTTGAACAACACGAAACCCAGTGTTTCCTGCCCCGGTGAACCGCTGTTCTTCGCGGGTGCCGGCCTGGAAATGACCGAGGCGCGATTCCCGGAGGGGTATGGGGTCAAGCTGGCGAAAGGCGATCACCTTATGTCCGTCGTCGCCTTCTATCACAAGGCTCCGCCGACGAAAAATGTGATGGCCTCCTTCACCATGTATATGGCGCCGAAATCAAAACCCGTGAAGGAAATGGACGTCTATCAGGTGGGCGTCAACATCGTGTGCTACAGCAAGTTCGGCTCACGGGGCGCGGATCAAACGGATGAAGGCATTGAAATCCGACCAGGAGTCCAAGTCCATACGGCGCCGCTGAAATTCTCCATGGACGGATGCGTCAAATTTGCCTATCCGCACGGTCACGATGAACTGCTGATGATTGCGCTCGAGGACAAGGCGAACAAGCGCACGCTGCTCCGGACGGTACCGGATGTGGACCTTGATGGAACCTTCCGGGAATTTCAGCCCCATCAGGTCTATAAGGACGCCCGGGGATTTTTCGTCATGCAAGCGGGCGACTACGACATGGTGATGGTCCATCATCATCCGCTACAGAAAACCGAATTCCAACATGGCATGGGAAATTATCTCCTCTATATGACTCCGGGCGCTTGCCGCACCACCGACACGGCACAGGCGAATCCGTAAGCGCACGGCTCCCCCCCTCATGACGCCTGCCGGCCTCCGTCCTGTGACGGGAGACCGGCAGGCGTTTCTTTTTTCACTTCGCACGCAAGGCCTCGTCCAAAATTGTTCGTTCACAAAGGTGCGCCGTCGATTACCCCCTACGAAAGAACCGCACGTTCGCGTCGATTGAGGCTGTGATTGAGACGCCGCGATATGGTATTCAAGACGCTAAACCAGCGCGGGATGCGGCTTTGGAGTCTCTCCCTTGAGGGACAGAGCGCGCGTCACCGCACACAGAGGATTTTTCACATCTATCCCTCTGGGACTGGGCCGACTCGGCGTCCCCAGCAACACGGAATTGGTCCATGCCGCAGAGTGAGCCCGTTACTATCCTGGTCGTCAATGAGCAGGCTGACGAAATCAAGCTCGTCACACTGAGCCTGCGCGGCTTCTTTCCCGATTGCCGGGTTGAATCTGTCTATTCCGCCGAAGAAGCCCTCCGGTGGGTGGGTCGCGCTGAGTGGGACCTGATTCTGGTCGATGAGCGACTCGGGCTCCAGAGTCGTCCATCATTGGTCGCCACGCTCAGGGAGCGCCTCCCCACCACCTCAATCGTGCTTCAGACCGACCGGAGCGATTCGACCGCCGCCGTCACAGCGCTGCAAGCCGGTGCCAATTTTCTTCTCTTCAAAAAATCGCCCGCGTTCCTGACCGAACTGGTGCTCTACACCAAAGGCGCCATTGAACAACGCCATCTCCGCGCCACGTTCGCGCACACGCATGATCGGCATACTCGTCTACTGGAAACGCTCACGGATGTGTTCTACGAAGTCGATACGGAAGGGCGGTTTGTCTTCATTAGCCCCGGGATCACCACGCTGCTGGGCTACCTGCCTGAAGAACTGACCGGCGCCCCCTTTTCCAAGCTGATTCCTCCCGATCAACAGGCGCACGCACGATATCGCATCAATGACCGCCGTACGGGCCCTCGGGCGGCGCGCCGGGTCCTGCTTGAATTGCTCAAAAAACCTCAGCCCACGGGCCCCGGACAGACCCGCGTGCAGGCGGAAGTCAGCGCCAAGGGTCTCTACGATGCACGCCGGCACTACACCGGAACACTCGGACTCATCCGTGATATGACAGGGCATCTCGCACAGACCGAGACCATTCAGCGCCTTGAAACCAAACTGCTCGAATCAGATCGCCACCGCGCGATCGCCCAGCGCTTGACCAGCTTGTCCCATGATCTGCACGGGCCCCTTTCCGCAGTGTTGACCCAGTCTCAACGACTCCTGGAAACAATCCGTGAGGCCCAGCTTGATACCCGCCTTGAAACCCTGACCGCGCAAGCGCGGGAGGCCTCGGCATGTGGAGACGCATTAGCTCGGGCAGTCGTTGATGCCGGTCTAGCCGAAGACACGCTGGATCAAGCCATTGTCGAAGCCCTGGCTCCTCTTGCTCATCTCAACATCGTGCAATACCACGATACGACCGGCCTCTCGAACGTTGGCAGTTCACGAAACATCTGGGTGCGGGTCATTCAGATTGTGGTGATCCAGGCTATTCGGCAGATGGCCGCCCGCCAAGCGATGCATCGACTGGACATATTCGCGCAAACCGTCACGGCCACCGGGACACCGATAGATCCGGCGCCCGGCCTCTTTCCTGCTCCGGCACCCCGAGAGGTCGAGATTCTGATTCAAGAAACCGAATCGGCGGCAACTCTTACAACCGACTCACTACCGGCCTCCCCTGATCTCATCCAGGCCTATGAAGACATCGGCCAACTACAGGGTCGCATGGAGTGGTTAGCCCCGGCGAGACAGCCGCTCTCAATCCGCTTGTGGCTGCCGATTTCTGAAACGCCTCAGACACCTGTGACACCGGCAGAAGCGGCGCCAAGCCCGCCTGAGCCGCCCGTAGCGGCAGCGGTCGACACTCCCGTGGAAGCTCCACTGCCTCCACCTTCAGACGAACCGCTCCCGGATCGAAGAATGGCCGTCCGCGCCGCAGTCCAACTTCCGGCCCGAGTGACCGTCGGGCCAGCGGTCCGTGAGGGAACCGTTCACACCTTGAGCCTGACGGGAGCCACCGTCACCCTGACAGGGCCGCTCCCGAATCTGTCGGAGCAATCGGCTTACTTGGTGTTCAAGACCGTCGTAGGGATTCTGGAACTTCAAGCCACCGTCCACGAACGGGGCATGCAGACCGGACCATCCGGTGACGCCGGAGAACGCCCGGTCCTCGCATTCGAATTTTCTCCGCCCGGCGAGACCGAACGAAAAGTCCTCGGCTCATTTATCGAGGCCGCCCAAGAGCGGAGCCTGGCAATCAGTCTTGAGGCACTGCTTTCACAGCCGGATGACGTCGCGCTTCCGGATCAGAGCGGTCCAGACCGCCGGCTCGTCGATCATCGAGAAGGCATCCGGGTCCGGGTCGCGCTCCCGGTACGGATTGAAGGGGCTCATGAACAGAACCCTGCTTCTCGACAACTCGGACTGGCCGTGAATTTTTCACGAGGAGGAGCCTGCCTGCAGGCCAAAACGCTTCCCGGCCACGTGGGCGAGACGATCGTCTTGCATTTTCCCCACGGCAACGGGCAGGGTCATTCACAGCCTCACGAGCCCGCCGCACCTGACGCTGTCCTCCCGGCACAAATCGTGTGGACCGCTCCAGACCCCACAGCTCCTTCCGAGCTACGCCCGACCCACACTGAACCGGGTCAACGCTTCGGCGTCCGTTTCATTGAACTGCCGGCCTTCGCCGAGCGCGAGGTCAATCGCGTCGTCGCCCAACACATCGGCTCGTCCGTCGACTTGGATGGTATCGCCGGACGTGCGGCCGTTGTCAGCGCCAGACGAGAATGTCGGAATGTACGCGGCCAAGTGATCGCCATTACCGATGATCACGCACGTCACCAGATTTCTCCGAATACGCCGATCGTGATCCTCTCTCCCGGCTTCGGCTGCACCCAGACCGACTACGTGGCGCTGTCAGAATTCCTGGCCCTCAATCGACTCCGCGTCCTGCGCTATGACTACAGCAACCATGTTGGCCAAAGCGATGGCGATGTCCTCCAGACCACACTGCGGAGCATGCAAGCCGATCTGCAAACGGTCCTCGAATTTGCCCATACGACGTGGCCCACGGCCCCGCTCGCCATCCTGGCCGAAGATGTCGCAGCCCGAGTCGCCCTGAAAGTCGTCGCGCAACGTCCTGTAGCCCATCTACTTCTGCTGGCCAACCCGGTGCTCGATATTCAGACCGCACTATCGACCGAGCACCATCATGATCTCCTGGCCGACTACCAGCACGGTCTCAGACGCGGCAGTGGGAATGTGTGGGGCCTCAATGTCAATGTCGATCAGTTCCTGAGCGACATCATCGCCGGCCACTATGCCACGCTGGCCACGACGGTGACCGATCTATCAGCACTGACCGTTCCGACGGTCATCCTGAACTCTCCGTCAGCGGATCTCTCCATGCGGCATCCCTTCCCCAATCCAGACGAATCACTTCGAGCCTTGCCGACAATGCCGACCACCGTCTCGATCCCCAGCGCGTTGTCGATTACCGGCCGCACCTTCGACGCCCGTTTACTCGCGTCATTCAACACGCTCTTCACAGAGATTGCTCGCGTGTGCTTCTCCGGAGACTCACAGCCGGCCATACACACACCGACCAGTCACGATATTTCCAAACAGTATCTCCTCGAACGTGAGCGCATTCGAATCCGCCACCACGTCTCGCAGTCGACTCGGGACGCTTTGTGGATCGCGCATCTCGCCCAGCTTCCGCAGCTCGGCACTTTGCATCACCATGCGCGACTCCTGCAAGAACTGTATCAACAGGCCCTTCCGCTTGAACCAGGCATGCGCATCCTGGATATCGGATGCGGCGCGGGAGAGTTCGCGCACACGCTCGTCATCAATCACATGTATCATCTGCTCCACGCATCCCGTGCGCCGCAACGCCCCATCCACTATGTCGGCATCGACTCTTCCCAGGAAACGGTAGCGTCTGCAGAACAAGCTTTCACGGTGCTGTATCAGGAGTTACAATCCATGTTTTCCAAGGTCGCCACTCCGACGACCGCCGTGACGACTGAGTGGGGGATCCACGCCCCGTCCTCACATGATTCTGTCGACCGGATCGTCAGTCATCTCTCGCTGTCCTTTGCCTCCTCTCCACTCACCTTCCTACGGCAGGCGGTCCGGACGCTCACGCAAGAGGGACATCTCATCGTGACGTGTGTACAGCCGCACACAGACCTTGCCAGGCTCTATCGTGAACAGCTCCATCACACCGGACAGGATGAGTTGTCCCCCGCAGCCCAAATTTTCCTCCACTATCTTGGACGGCTACACGAAGCGATTCGCCATGGACTGCTGCACTCCTTTGACCGCGAACAACTGTCCGACCTCTTGACCCATGCCGGGGCAACCCCCATTCGGATCGTGCCCGTCCTGGATGGGCAACTCCTGCTCGCTACCGCCCGAAAGGGGAAATCCGCTGGCTGAAACCACACTCGGTGTGTATACTCGCCCCTGTTACCAAACATCCTCTTCTTCCCCGATCCCCCGGCCTCACACCTGGGAAAAGAGGAAGCACGACCACCCCTCTGGATAGATATGACTGACCACCCTCTTCGCCATGCCACCCCTTCATCCACCGCGCTCACTCCGCTCCAGAGACTAACCCGGTTTACCCAGGATATGGGGACGTTCACGGACCGCGCCGTGATCGCCAAACGCATTCTTCTCGAACTCTGTGATGCGACCACCTCCCACCAAGGCGCGCTGTACTTGTTGGATCGTGAACATGATCAATATGATCGTGTGATGACCGTCGGCATTCAGAACACGTCGGCGGCACTCTCCTCCTTGGCTTCGACTCACGCACTCATTCAATCACTCGCCCGTGAACATCATACTCTCTCGATCGCGGACATAGCGGGCAGCCCTCCGATCAAGCCGGAATTAGCCCACACCTTGCGGGCAGCCCAATCGTCATTGGCCGTCCCGCTTCTCAACAAAGGCCGATTGATCGCCTTTGCGCTGCTTGGCCTCCCCTCGGACCGGCCGCTCGATCATGCGGATGGACGGGACCTCCTCACCGCCCTGGCGCAGAACGGGGCCAACGCCCTGGATTCCATCCTGGTGAACGACGACCTCCACCAGTCTCAAACGCTCATGCGCCGAACCGATCGACTTCGCTCATTGGAAATCATCGCCGGCGGGTTTGCCCACGAAATCAGGAATCCCCTGACGTCGATCAAAACCTTTATCCAGTTGGCCCCGGAACGAAAGGACGACACGGAGTTTATTCATGACTTCAGCCGCATCGTGCTGGACGACGTGCACCGGATCGAACGGCTGATTCAGGAAATTCTGGACTACGCCCGCTACATGGAGCCCAAGTTGACGGATGAGGATCTCAACGAGATCGTCACCTCCTGCCTGTATTTCATCGAAGTGAAGGCGGACAGCAAACGGATCAAGATTGAAAAACAGTTGGCGTCCGAGCTTCCTCGTGTCATGTTAGATCGTCAACAAATAAAGCAGGTACTTTTGAACCTGCTGCTCAACGCCATCGACGCGATGGGAGACGGTGGAGGGCAGCTGATGGTTCGCACACACCGGATCATGAAACCGGGAGCAACGGTGTGGACCCAAATTGAGATTGAAGATAGCGGTCCGGGTATTTCCAAGGCCAACCTGGAGCACATCTTCGATCCGTTTTTCACTACGAAGCACACCAGCGGTGAGCATGCGGGGACGGGCTTGGGATTGACGATCGTGCATCAGATTATTCAAGAGCATAACGGTGAAATTCAGGTCGAGAGCACCGAGGGAGTGGGAACCACGTTTTCCGTGAATCTTCCGGCCCTCCCGATAGACTAGGAGTACTGTGGAAAGTCCAGCCATGAAAAAACGCGTTCTCTTGATCGATGACGAAGCCCGTGTACGGACTTCACTGAAGATGGTGCTCGAGCCCAACTACGAGATCCTCCAGGCCGCGGATGCCCAGGAAGGCCTCGACACCTTTAGGAAAGAAGGACCCGATCTGGTCCTGCTCGATGTCATTCTCCCGGGAACCGACGGACTGGCCGTGCTGGAAACCCTGCGCTCTGAAAGCCGGATGACTCCCGTAATCATGCTTACGGGTACAAAGTCGGTCAAGACTGCCGTCGACGCGATGAAACTGGGTGCCGCCGACTATTTGTCCAAACCGTTTGACGTCGAAGAATTGCGCATTGTCGTGGATCGCGCGCTCAGTTCTCAAGCGCTTGAACGGGAAGTCAAACAACTCCGGGCGCAAGTCGTCCAGCGCTATGCCTTTCATAACCTCATTGGCAAAAGCCAAGGGATGCAAGAGATCTACGCAAAAATCGAACAAGTGGCGGACAGCCGAACCACGGTGCTGATTACCGGCGAAAGCGGAACGGGAAAAGAGCTCGTCGCAAAAGCCCTGCACTATAATAGTGGGCGGCGCGAACGGCCCTTCATCGCACTGAATTGCGCGGCCCTCCCGGAAACGCTGATTGAGAGCGAGCTCTTTGGCCACGAGAAAGGCTCCTTTACCGATGCCACCGCCAGGCGTGTCGGGCAGTTTGAACTGGCCAATACCGGCACCTTATTCCTGGATGAAATCGGCGATCTCAGCGCCATGACGCAGGCCAAGCTCCTGAGAGTTCTCCAGGAACGGGAGTTTACAAGGATCGGCGGAGTTCAATCGATCAAGGTCGACGTCCGGATTGTCGCCGCTACCAACAGAAATCTCGAAGACATGGTGCGCAAGGGGCAATTTCGCGAAGATCTCTACTACCGCATCAACGTCATTTCGCTGTTTCTTCCGCCGCTCCGTGAACGTGGCGAAGATATTCCCCTGCTCGCAAAGCATTTTCTCGCGAAGCGAGTCGAAGAAGAAAAACGCCCGCATATCGAATTCGGGAAAGAAGCTCTGGAAGTCCTGACGCGCTATCCCTGGCCGGGAAACGTCCGGGAAATGGAAAATATCATCGAACAGGCCTTTATCTGGTCGCAGAATTGCCCGCAGATTACCCAGGAACATCTGCCGACCATCATGAAAAGCGACTCGCGATCATCCTCACTCCGCGATGACACCCTCGCAGGCCGGATGTCTCTTGAAAAAGCTGTCATGGAATTCGAGCGGGAAATCATTCTCGATGCCTTAAAACGAACCAACTATGTTCAAACCCACGCAGCCAATCTATTAGGAATCAGTCGGCGGATGTTGAAATACCGGATGGATACCTTGGGAATTGGCCGACCGGACAATGGGAGTAGCCAAGAACCAGAGCCGCCTGTGCAGGAATAACACATCTCTCTGTATCGACCGCGTCATTTTCGACACAACGCGCACACTCTTCAGTCAGACCAGCTACGTAGTCGAACGTTCAAGTGATCTACATATAGACTTTCTACGTAGACTCCCCCCTGCGGATTGATCATCCCGAGTAAGTACCTGAAAAGGAACAAGTATTGCTTGACAGGTTACGTAGTTGGGGGTACATGAGCACTATGAGTACAACAATTTCTCAAGACGGATCCCAAACAAAACCGACGGTTCTTGTCGTCGATGACGAGGCCGGACCGCGCGATGCGCTCAAAGTCATCTTGCGGCCCTTCTTCAACATCCGCTCAGCCGACAACGCGCAAGCCGCACTCGACGTCTTGAGTCATGAATCCATCGACCTCATTACGCTGGATCAGAAACTCCCCGATCGCCAGGGCATCGACCTCCTGCAGGATATTAAGCACGATCATGCCGATATCGAAGTCATCATCATTACCGGCTACGGAAGCCTGAAGTCCGCCATGGAAGGTATTCGGCACGGCGCGGCGGGCTATCTGCTCAAGCCATTTAATGTCACCGAACTGATTTCCCTCATCAGCCAAACGCTTGAGAAAAAACAACGCCTGGACCTCCTCCGGAAAGTCCTGACCAATTCGACCGCCTTATGGGCCGGTGATGAAGAGGGACGGCGTGCGTGGGACACTCTGAAGACCAGCTACTTTGCGATTGGAAAGCGTGAGGAGCAGGATAGCCTGTCCGGATCACCGGACCTTCTGCCCCTGCTCTCAGATCTTCTGGAAGCCAAAGATCGGCACTTGCTGAATCATTGCAGCCGCGTCAGCTTCTACGCCACGCTGCTCGCCAATCGCCTCAGCCTGACTCTCGCAGAGCAAAAGTCCCTGGCGATCGGGGCCTTCCTGCACGACATCGGCAAGGTCAGCCTCCCGAATTATCATTATTCGGATGAGCCAATCCTGCCTTCCGGAGAAAGCGCCTACTCCAAAGAACATTGTGAAACAGGTGCGCGGATGATTCTTTCGCTGGAGTATCCGGCCGAAGTCGGTCAGATCATTTCCTATCATCATGAACGATGGGACGGATCAGGCTATCCACATGGCCTTCAGGGGGAAGGCATTCCCCTGCTGGCAAGAATCGTGAGCATCGCCCAGATGTTCGATCACCTGACAGCCGAAGTCCCCGGACGATCACCGCTCCCGGTGGATCAGGCCATCCAGCAAATCGCCCTTCAGGCCAATACCTACTTCGACCCTATGCTGGCGGATCAATTTGCTCGGGTCGCGACCGAATGCAAGGCATCGCTCCCAGCGATGGCGATCGCGACCACGCCGAGCGGTGTCTCAGGCCTGTAGAAGACATCTGTCCAGATTCGTCATTCCCCGGCATCGGCAATGAGTTCTGCCGCCGTCTCACGCACTTTCTTCGTGACCGTCAACCCGCCTAACATTCTGGCAATTTCGTTCTCACGTCCCTGACCAATCAGCGGATGCACGGTCGTCACTGTCCGATTGCCGTCCTGCGACTTCTCAACACAGAGATGATGCTGCCCCTGCGCGGCGACTTGAGGAAGATGGGTAATACAGAACACCTGGTGATAGCGGCCTAACCCGCGAAGGCGCTTGCCGATTGCGGCAGCGACCGCCCCGCCTACTCCCGTGTCGATCTCATCAAAAATCAGCACAGGGACGTGATCTCGTTCTGCCAGCACCGTCTTCAGTGCGAGCATAACCCTGGATAACTCTCCGCCTGAGGCGACTTTGGAGAGGGGTTTCGCCGGCTCTCCGGCATTCGTCGACAGGCGAAACTCCACCTGATCAATCCCTTCAGGACCAAACTCCAGTTCGCCGGAATCCGCGGTCACATGGATCTCAAAGACCGTCTGCCCCATTTTCAGTGCCTCAAGCTCCTGACGCACCACTTTGGCCATGCGTTTGGCCGCCTCCCCGCGCTTCAGGAACAATTGCCGAGCCAGATGCGCCAGATCGGCCTGTTGTTCATTGATGCGTTGACGCAGTTTAGCCAGTTGTTCATCAGACCCCTGCAACTGTTCTAACTCATCTTTGATCTTCCGATGAGCCTCCAGCACTTTCGCCAACGACCCGCCGAACTTCTTTTTCAATTTCTGGATGACCGCCAGCCGATCCTCAATCACACCCAGTCTTTCAGGATTGGCTTCGACCCGCTCAGCGTAGTCCCGCAGCTGTCCCGCCATTTCCTTTAGCACCACTTTTGCTTCAACCGTCAGCCGGGTCAGCTCTCCGACCGTAGAGTCAATCTGGAGCAATTGCCCCAAGGCGCGCTCCGTCAATGCGAGCTGAGCCAGGATACCCTGCCCTTCCATATTCACCCGCTCCAGCGCTTCAGCGGCTAGCGCACCGATCTGCTGCGACGAACTGAGCCGACGGCGCTCATTCTGCAATTCCTCGTCCTCTCCCTCGCGCAACGCCGCCTCGTCCAATTCGACACATTGGAACCTTAGCAATTCCTCACGCTGCGTCCGGTGCTGGGATTCACGAATCAATCGATCGCGTTCCTCGCAAGCTGCCTTCCAGGCCTCATACCCTTGTCGATACGCGGCGCCGCGCTCTTGAAGATTGCCGAAGGCATCTACGACACTACGCTGTGTCGCCGTAGCCAGGAGGGATTGCTGATCGTGCTGCCCGTGCAGGTCAACGAGCGTACCACCCAGTTCTTCCAGGGCATGCAGTGAGCTCATGGTTCCGTTCAGGTAGACCCGATTACGTCCGGATCGGGCGATGACCCGCCGCACAATCAGCTCTGCATCTGCAGGGCCCAAGATCCCTTGATCACGGAGACGGGCTTGGAGGGGATGGCGGTCAGGCAGGTGAAAGGCCGCCTCAAGAGACGCCTCTTCTGTCCCGAAACGAATCTGGTCGGCAGACGCTCGTCCGCCGACCAGCAGGGCAATGGCATCGATCAGAAGAGATTTTCCGGCCCCCGTTTCTCCGGTGAGAACGGTAAAACCAGGCTCAAACCGTAGGCTGAGCTCTTCCAGAATGGCGAAATTGACGATGCGCAGCTCGGTGAGCATGGCTGCGTGCGTGCGAACGCGCTACGCGGTCCCCGCGTGCTGGGCCAACAATGAATCAATCGTCTCTTTGAACTGGCGCTTCGGACGCGCTCCGACCAGCTTTTCGACAACCTGGCCGTTTTTGAAAAACAGAATTGTCGGGATACTCATCACCTGATACCGCCCGGCAACTTCAGGATTTTCATCGGTGTTCAGCTTCCGGACTTTCAGCTTCCCTGCATATTCCTTGGCAAGCTCATCGACAATCGGCGCCACCATCTGACAAGGTCCGCACCAGACTGCCCAGAAATCGACCATGACGAGCTCACTGGCCTTCATCACGTCTGCGTCCCAGGTGGAATCTTCAACTTTTAATGTATCACCAGCCACGTCCGGAACCTCCTTCAGCTAAGATACCGACGATAAGAATCAAGAAGTGCATCGTACCCCACCCCCATTTAGGGTGTCAAATGAGGCGCGGGCCGCTCTCACCAGTTATCTAAATGCCGAATACACCGCCAGCGCTGCTCCATCATCGTCCAGGGACTCCACCCGTTGATGCACCGGACTGGGACCGTCCATAAGGGCCAGTCGGCGATGCCCATGGCAATCCACGCTCGCCCCATAGCAGCGGACTGAGGATCGACCGCATCACCTGAGTTCCAAAATTCTCCGTCCAGCCGATACCGGTCAAATTCAGCATGAAATTGTACTGCGCCCGATCCGGGAACTGAAGATAGAACAGACCAAGCGACCAGCATTTGCATGGGTTTTGATACAAGGCTACCACATCATACTCAGGGCTCTTTCCGGCCTTGATGTCGTAGTACGCCTTTGCCCCGATCGTCCATCCCCAGGGCGTCCTGAATCCGCCGCCTGCCGTGGCAAACTGAATTTCTTTCGTCGGGGCATAGACTTCATTAAATGAAATCGGGTTCCAGATATCGCCGCGACGGACACGATTCCCATCCCGGGAATAGCGCTCGCCGACTTCGAGATACCAGTTACTCGACTCTTGAACTCTGAAATCCGTATTCCACTGGCTCAAATCCCCTCGATAGGGATCGAAGAACGCATCCACAGTCAGATACTGATTGATCGTCGGACGCTGCGTCCCGATGTTTCCGGCTCCTCGCCCAAACGCCTGCGCCGCCATCTGTGCTTGAGTGATTTGCGGAGCCGTATTGCCGATGACTGCCCGCATCCACACGTCGGAAAATTTTCTCCCTTGAATCTCCACCGTGGCGGGCTGCAATGGTTGCGTGAGGGAGCCCAGCGGCGGAATCACGCCCGTACCGAAGTCACGGGCCCTCGTTTGGACCGCCCCGGCATGGTAACTCTGTGCGACGGTCAGATCGAGCCAGTTGAATGAACTCGTCCCATCGTGCTCCAGCACACGATTGCGCAGCGCATAGGTCAGAAGATTTTTCTTCGGCAGGTCGTCGATTTGATCGATCTGTGCGATTTTCGACTGGTCGGTTCCCGGCACATATTCATACATGACCGTCGGCTCAATGGTATGAAGGAGACTGCCCCCTCCATCCAAGCCGAATCGCCGGCTTAACTTCGACGTGGCATCAACTCCCGTCCAGAAGGTTTCTCGATGGAGCGACTCATCAGATTGCGCGCCACGGGTATAGTAAACCTCACGAAACTTCGCTTGCGGGGTAAGACCCATGACATGCCCGAAATCAATGACGTCTGTAGAAATCCCCGGCACGACATTCACGCGATTCAACGTGAACCCTTCTTCGCGATAAAAGTTGACGTAGTCCCCTTCCATCCCGAACAGCAAGGGTGAGTTAAAGAGCGAGACATTCGGCAAGGTGTAGCCGGTCTCGGGAAGTCGCTGGAATGTATCTTTTCCTCCGGACTGAAGAGGTTGCAGGTATTGCCCGAGGATGTACGCATTCCCGTACGGGAGCCGCTGATTCAGTAACAAGTTCGACTCATTGCTGGGTAAGGCCCGCTGGGTACCGGAGTTACTCAACTGCTGGAGGTAGTTGGGATCGGTGACAAAACTCGCATTCCCCCGCAACAGTAGCGTCTCAGTGAACTGCTGTGTGTGCGTCCCGGCTATCAGCGCGCGCGCCCGTTTCACATCCGAACTGGTCTGATCCACCCCGGTGACATTCGGCAGCGCGGTCTGCTGCAGGTAACTCACATACCACTGGCCCCGGGATTTCTGGTCGATCACATAGCGGTATTCAACATCGCTCCCGTAGCCAAGCTTGCTGTAGTAGGATGGCGCAATGGTCAAGTCCTGACTCGGATTGATCGCCCAATAGAAACTGTCCTGGAGGTGTGTACCGAATCGACTGTCGTAGCCCACCTGAGGAACCAGAAATCCGCTCCGGCGATTCGACAGCGGATACGTGATCGTGGGAAACGGCACGACCGGCACATCCGCGACACACAGCCACGCTCCTTTCAAGGCTAACGTGTCTCCGACGTTCAGATCCATATCGTCAAACTTGAACCGCCAGGCCGGCATCTCCCCGTCCTGCGCATCACAATTAGTGAATTCCCCTTCCTTCACACGATAGTGATATTCGGAGAACCGCTGAAGCAGACGCCCGCTCACGAGCGTATTGGATTGGGGGACATAGAGCTGTCCATGGGTAATGACACCGGCCTCGGTATTCACATTGAAGTCCATTCGCTCAGTCGTCACATCGGCCTGCGGATCAGTCAAATGCACGTGCCCCGATGCGTGGACCACGCCAGAGAGCGCCTCAATCGTAACGTGGTCGGCCGTCAGGCGCATGGCGCCCTGCTGGATCACCACAGACCCATCCGCCTCGTACACATCCTGGTCTTGACGATAGTCGATTCGATTGGCCGTGACATCGAGGGGAGCAGATCCGGATGCCGAGGTGCCCGAAGCAACCGGCTTGGATTTAGCCCAAACGAGACAGGGAAGACAGAAAAGAAAAACGGCCACGAGTACACAAAGCCTGTCCGCTGTCCATGACCGTCCACTCACCATGTTAACCCCTGAGCGGAGACAAGCCGCAGCCACGGACCAATGCTTTCACTTCGCCCACCAGCATGAGCGATCCGGTCACACAGATAAGATCTTGTGCGGTCGCCCGTGCTTTTGCCAGCGCCAGCGCATCAGCCGGGGACGGGGCGACATGGCACTGGGAGAACCGGGAACCGACGGTCTCCCGAAGTTCCTGCACGGAAGCCGAGCGGGCCATATCCACCTGCGTCAACACCACTTCAGAGGCCAACCGGTAAAACGGCTCGACAAAGCGCGCGTGATCCTTGTCTCGCATCATGCCCAAGATAAGGATCAACCGGGACTCCGGTCGCGACGTACACCACTCCGTCAAATACTCGGCCAGCACATGGGCTGCGGCCGGATTGTGAGCTCCGTCAAGTAACAGGACCGGGCCTCGCTCCACTACTTCCAAGCGCCCTTCCCAGAGTACCGACTCCAACCCCCGGCGCACCGCCCCCTCATTCACCGATATCCCACGCCCGTCGGCCGCTTCGAGCAACGCCACGGCACAGGCCACGTTATCCAGCTGATGGCGGCCGGCAAGTGCACAGGTCAATCCGTCGAGCTGCCTGGAGCGCCCGCGATACGAAAACGCTTCCGGCCCGGTACCGTCCGCATGAAAATCGACCCCTAATCGTGTGAGTAGCGCCCCGCGATCCGCCGCTGTCTTCCGGATCACGTCCCACGCCGGCCCGTCGATGCGACCGACCACGACCGGAACGCCAGGCTTGATAATCCCGGCCTTCTCAAATCCAATAGTTTCTTCAGTCGTACCGAGATATTCCTGATGGTCCAGCGCAATCGTGGTAATCGCGCAGGCCTCCGGCTCCACCACATTCGTCGCGTCGAACCGTCCGCCCAGTCCGACCTCTAAAACCGCCACCTCGACTCCGGACTCGGCAAAGTGGAGAAACGCCATCGCCGTGGTCACCTCAAAGAATGTCGGAGTCAGGTCAGACGGCACGCTCGCCTGAAGCCGCTCTGTGAGCTCCGACACCTGCGCTTCAGCGATCATGATCTGGTTGACCCGGATCCGCTCGCGAAAATCGACGAGATGCGGAGACGTGTACAACCCCACACGATAACCGGCCGCCTGCAGCATGGACGCCGTCAGGGCTGCCGTCGATCCTTTGCCGTTGGTGCCGCCGATATGCAGACTCCGGAACCGTCGCTCGGGATTGCCCAGCCGGCTCAAGAGCGTCCGCATGGTTTCAAGCCCCAGCTTGATTCCATGTTTCTGGAGTCCGTAGAGATACTCGATGGCAGATGAATAGGTCATGAACTGGGCCGGGCAGGATGCACTGCACTAGAAATGAGCGACGAGGGTGCTGAGTGTCTCTTTTAACTGTTTGCGCTCGACGATCATATCGATCATCCCATGCTCAAGAAGAAACTCCGCCCGCTGAAACTGATCGGGCAACTGCTGCTTGATCGTCTGCTCGATCACACGGGGACCGGCAAACCCGATCAAGGCCTTCGGTTCCGCGATAATGACATCACCCAGCATCGCAATGCTCGCCGTCACCCCCCCGAACGTCGGATCGGCCAGGATGGAGATAAACGGCAACTTGGCTTCACCCAGCTTCGCCACAGCGGTCGACGTTTTCGCCATCTGCATCAACGAGAGAATGCCCTCCTGCATGCGGGCACCGCCCGAAGCCGTCACCAAGACCACGGGACGCTTCTTCTCCAGCGCACGATCGACCGCCCGGCAAAACTTTTCCCCGACGACCGACCCCATGCTTCCGCCCATGAAACTGAAGTCGAACACACAGAAGACGACCGGCTGTCCCTCGACCAACCCTTCGCCGATCATCAAGGCATCCTTGCGCCCGGTTTTTTCCTGCTGCGCCTTGACCCGATCTCTATAGGATTTCGTATCATGAAAATTGAGAGGATCCTTGGCTTCCAACTCCGCGTCCCACTCCTTGAACGTCCCAAGGTCGACGAGCAACGCGATCCGTTCCATCACAGAGATGGGAAAATGATAGTCGCACTTCGGACACACCTTATTATTTCGATCGACTTCCTTGCGATAGACAATTTCCCGACAGTGGTTGCACTTGAGCCACATGCCCTCGGCGCCTTTGGACCGTGGCGGCACTTCAGAGCCCGTCGCTTTCTGCTTTTTAAACCAGGCCATAGTCGTATCCTCTTCGCTCAAACGATCACGATCGAACGCGCACACCGCACACCCATCGCAGGGCATCGAAGAATAGCATAGCCATCAAAACGATTCACGTGCAATTCGTTGGGGGACGCTTCAGAAGGAACGGGAGCTAGAGACCGTCCGGAGAGAGGACCAATCGATACAACATCCATAATCCAAGCCCGACACTCCCCAGGCTCGCAGCACCTTGCACCGCGAAAAACGCCCGCTGCCCGATAGCCCGTGAATAGATGACCGGCACACTCAGGGTCAGACCGATCATCAGCATGCCGCCGATTGAACCGAGACCAAACACCGCGATGTAGAGCAACCCCTGCCCGATGCCGCTGGTGTTCGATACGATCACTAACATCAAGGCTGCGGACCCTGCCACACCGTGGGCCATCCCGATCAAGAGAGGCCGGAGCGACTGCCTGGCCCAATGCGGATGGGCATGATCCTCACGCCGCCGATGGCTGTGCAAATGCACATGCGGCTCGCCGTCATGGACGTGACTATGCAGATGCCATCGCTCACGGAACAGTTTGAGCGCCAGCGTGCCCCCGAGCACGACGAGCAGGAGCCCCACGCCGCTTTCAGCCAGCAGGGCAAACGGTTCAGGAATATGAATCCCTGACACCAGCACCACCGCACCGACCATCATCAATGTCAGGGTATGCCCCACTCCCCACCAGAGGCCAACAAGACCGGAGGCCCGCATGGAGGGGCGCTCCGCAAGGACAGTGGACACCGCAGCTAAATGATCGGCGTCGAGGGCATGGCGCAGCCCGAGGAGAAATCCGACCGTGAGAAAAGTGAGAAGGCTGGATTCAAACATGAGGCCCCTTACCGGGGAGGGACACAGACATCGGTTGTGCGGGCTGAAGATCACCCGCCACGGGCATGCATTTCCAGATGAGGATCGCCACGAAGTTGATCGATCCCGATCAGCTTGCCGTTGCGCAACCCGACCTCCTCCAAAGCCTTGCGCGATTCGGCGCCCCGATCGCGTCGGCCCTGCCAGCCCGCGCTAATCAACTCACGCATCCGGTCAGAACTGGCACCGGCGCGCATGGGTTGCCGAAGGTCGGTTCCTTTCGATGCATAGAGACACAAGTACCACATCCCATCGGCGGTCACACGACTCCGGTCACAGGTCGAACAGAACGGCTGCGTGGTCGACGCGATAATGCCGAAGGTGGTTCCGTCAGGCAACAAGAACCGCTGGGCCGGCGCGGTACCACGCCCCGGCAAGGGAACGATCGGACC
>JACOEJ010000029.1:0-9903 GCA_024998645.1 Nitrospira sp. | reverse complement strand
GAAATCCGCCGGTCTTGGAGCAGGAGACGGACGAGACGGGATAAATCACGACGCAACAGGGGCTCACCGCCGGTCAGTCTGACCTTATCGACGCCCAAATCGGCAAAATAGCCGGTCAGCGTCGCCATCTCCTCGAAGCTCAAGACATCTTCGCGCGGCAACCAGACATAGTCTTCTTCCGGCATGCAGTACTGGCAGCGAAGATTGCAGCGATCCGTAACGGAGAGCCGCAAACTGCCCAGCGGCCGGTTATGCGCATCAACCACCTTGGAAGGAGAAAAGCTGTCAGGCAATTGCGACATGCGTGTTACTCGTCACCCGTTGCGCACGACAAACTACGGATGCTCTTCCACCCACACCTCACCCTCAGGCGTGCGTTCGAGCTTCCAAATGGGAGTAATCTGCTTCAACTCATCGATAGCCCACTTGCAGGCCCGGAACGCGTCCGCCCGATGCTCGGCACCGGCAATAATCAACACGATATTCTCACCGATCGTAATTTCGCCATAGCGGTGAATGATCAGCAACTCCAGAATGTCGAAATCTTTCAGCGCCCGCTCGCGGATCTCGCGCAGCTTCGTTTGCGCCATCCCTTCGTAGTGCTCGAAGGTGATGCTGTCGACGTCCCGCCCTTTGGAACGATCCCGGGCGATCCCCAGAAACGTCGCAATCCCGCCGATCCGCTTCGACCGGCTCTTGACCCGGTCGAGCTCCTGATCGATGGAAAAATTCTCCCGCTGCACCCGAACCAACTGGCTGTCATCTATCGGTCCCATACCTGATCCACCTGCAAATGGAGGTAGTAGCGCAATCTCGTCGCCGTCTTTGATTTCAGTTTCCTCGTGGGCAATCTCCTGATTGACCGACACCAGGACTTTCTTCTTATGAATCAACTCCCCGATCTGCGGATATCCGCTATCAAGAAGCTCAACCAAATCTTTCACTCGCCGCCCGTTCGCCAATGCCAGAGAGAGGGAACCTTGATTCCCAGCCAGCATCTTCGTCATACCGAATAGCTTAATCGTGACCATGATGGTTCAGTCTGGCCTCGTGTAGGTGCCGGACTTCCCCCCTGATTTCGAGAGCAAACAGACGTCGGTGAAGCTCATCCCGCGATCGATCGCCTTGCACATGTCATAAATGGTGAGCGCTGCCACGGAAGCCGCCGTCATCGCTTCCATCTCCACGCCGGTCTGCCCCGTGGTCTTAACCGTCGCAAAGATGTGGATGGCGCAGAGGCCTGCCTGGTTCGGCTGGGATTCTTCTTTGAAGGAGATATCGACGCTGGTGATTAGGAGGGGGTGGCACATGGGAATGAGGTCGGGAGTCTTCTTGGCCCCCATCACCCCGGCGACTTGGGCCACGGCCAGAACATCGCCCTTGGCGATCTTGCCGCGCTGAATCTTCTCCAGCGTCGCAGGGAGCATCAACACGGTCGCCTGCGCAGTCCCGACCCGTTCGGTCGAGTCTTTCGCGCTGACATCGACCATCCGCGCCCGGCCCGACTCGTTAAAGTGTGTGAACTCAGCCATTTCTCTCAATGAATCAGCTGGTTATACATTGCGCCGATCGGTGATTATAGAGGCCGGTAGAAATGGCAGTCAATAGAGGAACAGAGCGACTTGCCAACCTCTGGGCAGTGCCGTAGGTGATCCAGAATATTTTCAGCCAGCCAACTTGCACCACTGCTGCCCCATCTATCCTATCCAGTCACATTCTAGTGAGATGGACCAAGCCAACCACTAAAAAGTAGAATGACCCCATTCTGGAATCCTCAAAGTAGAATACTCCCATTTCTTGCCTTTCATTCAAAGGGGGCTCGTCATGAAGCTTGTATGGATCGCCGCACCCGCCGCTCTCGCTGCCAGTCTGATCGCCTGGCCCGTCGTCGCGCAGCCCTTCGATGCGGCAGCGGAGGCCAAATGGTCGAAGGTCGAGATCGTCCATTTCGAGGTCGTGGGTGAAATCGCCGACAAGCACGTTCAGATTCCGCCTGTCGACGCCGACCTCTACGCCGACGTCGTCGATCGCGTGACGCTGTCGTTTGATTGGAACCGGAAGAAGAACGTCTTCGTCGGCGTACCGAAATTCCAGAATTATCCGGGCACGGCGTCGAACCTATTCGGCATGGAGCGCAAGTGCCCGACCGGCAAACTCAACGGCCCTTACGAGCATTTCGACATCGTCGAGATCAAACAAAGCGCGCCCGGCCAAGCCCCCGAACTCGTCGGCCAGCGCATTCACCCCGACACGATGGTCGCCGAATCTTGCGGTTCGCACCTGCGCCTGTACAAGGGCGCGGTCAGCCCGGCGTCGGTTTATATCGGCCCGCCCGACCCTCAGATGTTCGCCATGGCCAAAATGATCCCGGCGGATAGCCCGATCAAAGTCTCGCCGGACGGCAAGTCGATCATCATGACGGCCAAAAACAACAATTGGGTCTGGACCTACACGCCGACGGCGAAATAAGAACGCGCGATCGAGGGTGTGCCCCGGTTGGTTTTCACTGCGTGCATTGAGCGACCGCCATTTCATCGCGGGGGCTCAGCGAGCAAGAAAGCCACCTGACCACACAGATCCAATTCTCTTCCCCCTCCTCTCCTCAAGGGTATGCTTCGGCTGCCTTTCCCCTGCGCGCATTGACCGAGCACCCCCACCAATTTCACATACAAATTGATCCCTGGTGCGCGGGCAGCGAGCAAGAAAGGCAGCCGAAGCATACCCACCCCTCCTTGACTCTTCGAAATCCGATCCTCGACAATGCCCGCATGTCAGCACACATCATCATTGAGCGCTTGGAGTTCCGCGGCCGCTGTGGCGTCACCGCAGAAGAACGGGCCAAGCCTCAGCCATTGGCGGTGGATGTGGAATTGGATGCCCCCCTCGATCCGGCCGGCCACTCGGATAATCTCGTCGACACCATCGACTATGCGAAGATAGCGCAACGCCTCGTCGAGATCGGCACGACGCAGGAAGCCTGCTTACTGGAAACCATGGCGGAACGATTCCTGGCCATGCTGTTTGCAGACTTTCCCGTCAAACGGGCGAATCTCTGGCTTCGTAAACTGCATCCACCCATTCCTCAAGTCACCCGCTCCGTCGGCATCAGGATCGACCGCACCAGGCTCGTGCAACAACTCAGCCATATCGAACCGAAACCGGCCCCGTTTCTAGTCGAACAGCTGTACCGTCTCCCCAAAGGCCGGGCCTTGGATGTGGCGGCAGGAGGAGGGCGACACTCGCTCTTTCTCGCTGCTCGCGGGTATCACGTTGATGCAATCGACCGCGACGAAGCTGCCCTTATCCAACTCGCTGCATCCGCCACAACAAAAGCACTCCCCCCGATCAAAACAAGAACGATTGATCTGGAACAGCCTGCGCCGTTCGATCCTGGATTCGGCCATGAGACCTACGATGTTGTCATCGTCTTTTTCTATCTGCATCGGCCGCTCTTCCCGTTTCTCATCGATGCCCTCAAGCCCGGGGGCCTGTTGATCTATGAGACCTTTACGATCGATAACTACACCCATCATAAACATCCGCGCCGGTGGGAGTTCTGTCTGGCCCACAATGAACTGCTGCGTATGACGTCGACGCTTCAAACCCTGCACTACGATGAAGGGGCTCACGACGGCGTGGAGGGCCCGCGATCCACCTATACCGCACAGTTGGTGGCTCAGAAGCCTCTGCGATCGGCTCACTCGACATGAGCCGCATCGATCTCCATCTGCACACCACGCACTCCGACGGCAGCCAATCACCGGCTGAGGTGGTCAGGCTTGCCCATGAGGCAGGCGTCTCTGCCCTGGCCATCACCGATCACGACATCACCACCGGCCTTCCTGAAGCCATCGCGGCAGGACAGGAACTCGGCATTGAGATCATCCCCGGAATCGAAATCAGCTCACGCCACGGCGAATCGGAGCTGCATGTCCTGGGTTACTTTCTCAAATGGGAGGATGCTCAACTCAACGCACGCCTGATGACCTTGCGAGAGAGCCGGCACCGCCGCAATCCCAAAATCATCGAACTGCTGCAAGCCGCGGGTATCGATATTACCTACGATGAGGTGCGGGCCGTCGCAGGGAGCGATTCGGTGGGCCGCCCGCATATCGCCCGGGTCCTTATGGACAAAAAGGTCGTGACGACGGCCAAGGAAGCGTTCGATCGGTTCCTCGCTGAAGGCAAAGCCGCCTATGTCCCGCGAGACCTCCCCGCCCCTGTTGATGCGATTCGCTGGATCAAGGATGCCGGAGGGCTGGCGGTCCTCGCGCACCCCACCTGGGTCAAGACGACCGAAGGCACACTGACAGACTTAGCCCGTCAGCTGAAAGAGCAGGGCCTGGATGGAGTCGAAGTCCACTACAGTACCCACACCCCCCGACAGACCCGCACCTATTTGAGCCTTGCCAAACAATTGGGCCTCTTGGTCACGGGCGGCAGCGACTTTCACGGTATGACCAAACCCGATATCGAGGTCGGTATCGGGAAAGGCTCGCTGCATGTTCCGGATCATCTACTCCCAAAACTCAAGGACGCCATCGCCAGGCTCTAACCCGCTCTCCCTGTGCGATTCCCGCTATTCGTTGACTCTTCAAGCCTATCCGCTAGACTTTGGGCAGCTTCTCACTGAATCTATCCATGACACACGCATCTGGCTGGCTCATTCAGTTCGCGATCGTCTCATTT
This sequence comes from Nitrospira sp., assembly GCA_024998645.1. Lineage (GTDB taxonomy): Bacteria > Nitrospirota > Nitrospiria > Nitrospirales > Nitrospiraceae > Nitrospira_D. Next base: position 5,214 of record JACOEJ010000029.1, on the reverse strand, counting down.
GTGGCCCTCTTTGCAGGTCCGCTCCTGAGCAAGCTGCCGTTTGCCGAACACTTTCCCCTGACCCTCCTCGGTTTGACAGGACCACAAACGATTCGCCTGGTCGTTGAAGGCACCGGCCTCCTCACACTCTGGCTTCTGGCCTTTCACGCCTTCCGCCACATGCCGGACAACGGGCGAGGATTTACCTTTCTCAGCCGGATCATCCTTCCGCTGATCACAATCGTCGTCCTCATTGTCGGGGACAAGACCATACAAGTCGCCGGACAGACGCTGATTGAAGATGTCGGCACCCAGCGATACAGCCTCGGCTATGCCGCCACCCTGGTCGTCACCGGGCTCTGGTTGACTGTGGCCTGGCTACTCAACATCGACGCCCTCCATCACTACTTCACCGCCCCTGCGCCGACACGACGTCGGAAGAAGACGCCTCAGACAGTCGACGAGAGTCATGACGCTCATGAAAGTTCCGGTCCATCCGAAGCGTCTGACTCAGCATCCGCAGATTCGCCCAATAACGGATCGCCACCCGCCATGCTTGGACGGTACAAAGTCCTGAAAGAACTCGGACGCGGAGCCATGGGGGTCGTGTATCTGGGCAAAGACCCCACGATTCAACGGTTCGTGGCGATCAAAACCATGCGACTCGATGAGGTCGACGATGCGGAGAAGCTCCAGGAAGTGAAATCCCGGTTTTTCCGTGAAGCGGAATCGACCGGCCGGCTCACACACCCCAATATCGTGACGATTTATGATGCGGGTGAAGAGCAGGATCTCGGCTACATCGCCATGGAGGTCCTGGAGGGCACCACGCTCAAGCACTGGGCGCGCAAACCCAATCTTCTGCCGCTCGACAAACTGATTCCAATCCTTGCCACCGTCGCCGATGCCCTGAACTACGCCCACCAACAAGGCGTCGTGCACCGCGACATTAAGCCGGCCAATATCATGATCACCAAAGGCGCGACGGTGAAAGTCATGGATTTTGGCATTGCGAAAATGGCCTCGTCGTCGAAGACGCAAACTAACATCGTGCTCGGCACCCCCACCTATATGTCACCGGAACAGATTGCCGGGAAAAAGGTCGACGGACGATCCGACATTTTTTCGCTGGGAGTCGTCCTCTTTGAAATGCTGAGCGGCCGTCCCCCATTCACTGCGGATAACTTATCCGCCTTGCTCTTTGCGATTGCCCATAATCCCCATCCCTCTATAAAAGTCATCCGTCCTGACATTCCTCCGGCCCTCCAACACGTACTCAACCAGGCACTCGAAAAGGATCCGGCCTTACGGTTTCGACGGGCGGCCGAGTTTGCCCAGGAACTGCGCGCCTGCCTGCAAGGCCAGACCGTCTAGATTGAAGGACGCATGCCGCTTGCCATCACCCATAGCGCGCTCTCTGATGTCGGTCGCAGACGATCGCACAATGAAGATCGCTACTGCACCGACACTACCTTAGGGCTCTTCATCGTCTGCGACGGCATGGGCGGCAGCAAGGCCGGCGAGATTGCCAGCGGCCTCGCGGTTGAAACCATCCATCGTCACATCAATGAAGCATCACAGGACCCTGCGTTCCCCTTGATCGGCCAATCCGACCTCACTATTTCGCTCTCAGGGAATCGCCTCCTCAGCGCGATCCGCGACGCCAATCGCGCCATTCATCGTGAGGGGTGCAGAAATCCGGACTGGGCCGGGATGGGAACGACCGTCGTCGCGGTGCTGCTCACAGACCAGCTGATGTCGTTTGCCCATGTCGGTGACAGCCGCCTCTACCTGGTCCGTGCCCATGCCATTCATCCCCTGACAGCCGATCACTCATGGGTAGCCGAACAGGTGCGCTCTGGCCTGATGACTGAAGCCGAAGCCGAGCGATCGCCACAGCGCAACATCGTGACCCGCGCCTTGGGAGTGGCACCGGACGTCGATATCACCATCGGCGAGGCTGAGTTGCAGGTAGACGACCGACTCTTGCTCTGTTCGGATGGCCTGACAAAAGGCGTCGGGACAACGAGGCTCCTCAATGTCCTGACACAAACCGGTGACGTGAACGATGCAACGCGACAGCTGGTCGCCCTCGCCAATGATGCGGGAGGATACGACAATACGACGGTCATCACCATAGCTGTCCATGAGGCCATGGAGCAGCCGATGTGGAACCGGGTCCGTCAACGACTGGCCATGTAACGACACCCCACACACCGGGACATCGCAGGACCAACGCGGTACGTCGCGTGACCCCGGTTCGAATGGTCTGGAATCTGGAAGATATCGTTGCGTGATTCAGACTGAACGGCTAGTTCCTGAGGGTGAGTGCGCCTTTGGGTAATGTCGCATAACACCCGTCCGACACGTCCTGGGCGTGGTCCTGCAAGCACTGCAACACCTGTCCCTCCCCGGACTGCACCTCGCGACAGAAGCGCCTGACATCATCCGCACAAGCCAGCGCATGGCCGGACTGTTCTTTGAACCGCACCAATTGCTGGCGGATTATCGACTGACAAGGGGACGAAAGATGCTTGGCCCGCCGCTCCATGCACCGCCGGCGATCCTCACCTTGCAGGCTATCCGGACAGACCTGCTGCAGTTCGGCTTCACATTTCATCTCCGCGATTTGCTTTGCGCGAGGATCTAACGCAACGCCGGCCCCTCCCATACTCTGCTCGGATTGAGGGACCTCCGCCCCGTTGACCACGACTCGATGCGATCCCGGTGCATCCGGCAGCGGCACCCCTGGAATACTCAGGTCCAGCGCGGGCGTCGGAGGAGCTGCCTTCATTGCTCGAGACGAGACCGCGGATGCATGGAGCTGATCTTTGGTGGGCATATTAGCCCAGACCAGTCCCCACACGAGTCCCAGCCCGACAATAGTCACAAGGATAGCGGTCAGACGGGTTGATGACGACGATGGCTTCGGCATGATGTAGGCCTAGGATAGGACAACATCTGAAGAAAAGCACCGAAAGGTGAGATTTTGAACAGCGCGCAAGGCAGAAATATCGTGCGAAGACTAATTCTCCGACGTCTCGACGATGTGATTTTCGAATCTCGTACAGCCCTCTGCCAACAATCGATTGGTCAGCATTTCGCCGGGCCATTCGATCGGCAAGTCGGCAGTGAACACCCAGACATCAGGAGACGTCCAGACCGGTCCATGCTCCTCCGGCAGTTCCGGATCGAACAGATCCGTCCACACGGGCATATAGACACCGTTGCCGCATTGCGTATGCAAATGCACGACCGTCCTCGACCGGACCAATGGATCCAGATCCCGCCACACCGCCGCTGTTTCATCGGCCAGATGATGGATACGCACCGCATTTTGCGCATCGAACATCGCATAGGCCGCATAGACCGGGACCTCGATGGTATCCGGCGCCAGCGCCAGTTCAGGGCACTGCTCGACCAGCCCTTCAAGAATCGCCCGCCGATGCCGATCCTCCCAGGAATCAGGCAACCCGGGATCGGACGCTCCGATAATTTCGAAGAGCAAGAAAGCGGTATTTTCCACCGGCGGATACAGTCGCGCGGCGATTGCTTGCGTCCGTTCCGAGTCTGCCACCGAAGTCAAATGGTCGTGCAGCATCTGGAGATTGAGCGGTTCCAGGGTCGCATCAGTCAGCAGTCTCGATTCCACCCGCACCACCGTGCCGGCCGACAAGCGCAGATGCCGATGGAGCAGCTCCGCCGTGGCAATAGGATCAATTTTGAGCTTGAGCGGGGCCGTGAGGTTGGCTTGCAATGGAAGCTCCAACGCCGCCATCGTGGCGTAGACCGGCTTTTCTTCCGTCGATTCATCCAGAGCCAGGGTACAGCTGGCTTCCGCCAGCAGATCGAACAGCCACTCGGCCATTTCTTCATCGAGCGCAGCCAGGACGGTCAGCAGGTCGGACTCGCGCCCCTGCTCTAAGAAGGCTTGCAACGTATCGATCGCCGCGTCGGTGTCGCCGTGATCATGACGACGCGCATTGATCAAATGGATGAGGTCGCGGGTGAGCGGATCGGGACGAGACCAAGCCAACATCAGACGCTCCTCAGATAACCGGAAAAGGACTCTTGCTCACCGACATCACACGATCTCCATGTTGCCAAAGAATCTGTGCAGGAGCAAGGGCGAAGACAGTTCCCGCGACCATGCATCCAGCACCAATGGCGGGATACGGCACTCATCATTCACCAATCACTTTCACCAGCACACGCTTGCGGCGCCGGCCATCAAATTCACCGTAGAAAATCTGTTCCCAGGGGCCGAAATCAAGCCGCCCATCCGTCACCGCCACCACAACCTCACGCCCCATGAGTTGGCGCTTCACATGAGCATCGCCGTTGTCTTCGCCGGTCTCATTATGCCGGTACACCGCATCGTGCGGCGCAAGTCGCTCGAGCACGTCGTCGTAGTCTCGGAGCAGTCCCGGTTCGTCATCGTTGATATAGACGCTGGCGGTGATGTGCATTGCGTTGACCAGCACCAACCCTTCCTTCACTCCGCTCGCGTTGAGGACAGCTTCGACCTGAGGCGTGATGTTGAGATAGGCGCGGCGCGTCTTGGTCTCGAACCAGAGTTCCTCTCGATACGACTTCATCAACCCAACCTATTTGTGTGTACTCTCGACGGGCATTCTGCCGAACGGTCCGCCCGAGATTCAAGTGGCAGGCGAGAATCAGCGACCCGACTCGATTCGCCTCTCACCCGAAACGGACTATAATGAAGATTATGACCAAGCGGCCACCACGAGCATTACCCCAACCCCTCTCAGCCAACGCAGACACCGTCTTGGCCCAGCGATACCTCGCTAGAAACTCCAAGGGCACCGTGGCGGAAACCGCGGCGCAGCTCTTTTGGCGCGTTGCCCAAGACATCGCCCAAGCCGAACGTACCTACCCGCCTCCGACCAGACAACATCACCTGGCACGACAGTTCTTTGACTTGATGACTCGCCTCGACTTCCTGCCGAATTCTCCGACCCTGATGAACGCAGGGCGGCCGCTGCAGCAACTGTCGGCCTGTTTCGTCCTTCCGATTGAAGATGCCCTCGCGTCGATTTTTGATGCCGTGAAGTATCAGGCCTTGATCCACCAATCGGGAGGCGGTACAGGCTTTTCTTTCAGCCGGCTTCGCCCAAGGGCTGACCGCGTTGCCACAACCAATGGGGTCGCTTCCGGCCCGGTCTCGTTCATGCGGGTCTTCAACCTCTCGACCGACGTCATCAAGCAGGGCGG
>JACOEJ010000028.1:13511-35323 GCA_024998645.1 Nitrospira sp. | reverse complement strand
TTTCTCCAACGAGCTGAGCTTCGCTCCGTCCGCATCGGGCTTGAACTCTTGAAGCCGGAGCTTATTCAGAGGGAGCAGGGGATTCAATCCACGATCGTGGTATTCGGGAGCGCACGATTACAGGAGCCTGTCGCAGCGGAGGCGGCCCTGCTCATGGCCGAACGAGCAGCGGCTCAGCAGCCGAATGATCAAGCCCTCCAGCGCTCCGTCGCAGTCGCCAAGCGCCAACGAGAACTCTCCAAGTATTACGATGTCGCCCGTGAGTTTGCGCGGTTAGTATCCAGTTCCTGCCAGATCGACGGGCGATGTGAGTATGTCATCGTGACCGGCGGGGGACCGGGCATCATGGAAGCGGCCAATCGCGGAGCGGCAGACGTGCAGGCCAAGTCCATCGGCCTCAATATTACGCTGCCGCATGAGCAGCGTCCGAATCCCTACATTACACCAGAGCTGTGTTTCCAGTTTCGTTATTTTGCACTCCGTAAGATGCACTTTCTCATTCGCGCAAAAGCCTTGGTCGCATTCCCCGGGGGGTTCGGCACGCTCGACGAATTGTTTGAAACTCTGACGCTGATCCAAACCGGTAAAGTGACCGGTGTGAGTGTCGTACTGGTTGGTCGAACGTTCTGGGATCGCCTCATCAATTGGCAGATGCTGGTCGAAGAAGGACTCATCAGTCAGCAGGACCGGGAGATGTTTCACTACGTCGAAACGGCGCAGGAAGCCTGGGATGTGATTGCCAAGAATCATACTGTGAGGCCGCAGTCATGAAGCTCTCTTTCCATGGTGCGGCCCGCTCGGTGACGGGGAGCCGGCATCTGATCGAGACGTCCAGCTGCCGGCTCCTGTTGGATTGCGGCATGTTTCAAGGCAGGCGGGAAGAAGCGGCGATCCAGAATCGTGAACTCGGCTTTGATCCCAAGGGATTGTCCGCCGTCCTCCTCTCGCATGCTCACATTGATCATTCCGGTGCCCTGCCGATGCTGATGCAGCAGCGCTTTTCCGGCAAAGTCCATCTTACGCGTGCGACGGCGGATCTTACCGCGATCATGCTGCAGGACGCGGCCAGGATACAGGAAAGCGATTGCCGCTATGTGAATAAGCAAGAGCGGCGGAGGGGCAAGAAGTGCGTGCAGCCCTTATTCGATACCGACGATGTGGAAGCTATCATCAGGCGTTTTGTCGGTGTGCGCTATCACGATGGAATCAAGATTGCCCCGCGAGTCACGGCAACGTTTCACGATGCCGGGCATATTCTTGGATCGGCTGCTGTCCGCGTGAAGTACACGGTCAGAGGCAATACAACCACCGTCCTCTTTAGCGGCGACCTGGGGCGATCGCACATGCCGATTTTGCGTGATCCCGAACCGCCGCCTCCCTGTGATGTGCTCATTCTGGAATCGACTTACGGGGATCGTCTGCACGAACAGGCGGGCGAGGAAATGAAAAAGAAGGCGCAGGACTTGATCGCCCACGCCAAAGCACACAAGAGCAAGATCATCGTCCCTGCTTTTGCCGTCGGGCGAACGCAGGAACTGGTTATGCGGATCAAAGAACTCGTCGCCGAGGATCGCATCGATCCGATCCCCATCTACATTGATTCTCCGCTGGCCTCCAAGGCCACCGAGATTTTTCGTCACCACCCGGAATGCTATGACGAAGAAACGTACCGCACGTTTACGGAAGAGGGCGATCCCTTTGCGTCGCGCTATATTCGGTTTGTCTCGTCGCCGGACGACAGCAAACGACTCAATGCGATGAAGGGGCCGATGGTCATCATTTCTTCTTCAGGCATGTGTGAAGGAGGGCGGGTCCTTCATCACTTGAAGCATGCCATTGAAGACGAGGCGAACGTCATTGTCTTTGTCGGTTTTCAAGCCGAGCACACGCTGGGGCGCAAGCTCGTCGAAGGCTGGGATGTGGTGCCGATCTTCGGGGTGCCGACGAAACGGCGAGCGCAGGTCGTGAAATTCAACGGACTCTCGGCCCATGCCGATCGCAACGATCTCCTGGCCTATGTCCGCGCCATCAGTCCGCTCCCGGGCAAAGTCTTTATTGTCCATGGCGAAGAGAAGCAGGCCCTGTCGTTGGGCGCCGCAATCCAGAGTGAACATCCCTCCATCGACGTGACCATTCCGCATCGAGGATCGAGCCATGAGATCTAGGCACGCAATTCTGGCGGCAGCGGTCTGCATTGCCTTAGGGAGCGGCTGGTCCATTGCCGGTGCGGCGGAGGGGACTGACGCGCGACAGCGTGTCCGTAATCTGGGAGTCATCATCGGGAATTATGCGCCCGGTTCGTTCAACGCGATCACGGATGTGCCTGGCGTTAAGGTCGGGCATCAGACACTTATTTCCGGAGAGGGGGCGCTGAAGCCTGGCCAGGGGCCCGTGCGCACGGGCGTGACGGTCATCATTCCGCGCGATGATGTGTGGCACAAGAAGGTGGCGGCTGGCTCGTTTGTCCTCAACGGCACGGGTGAGATGACTGGTCTGGCCTGGGTGGCGGAGTCGGGCTTTCTGGAATATCCCATCGCGCTGACGAACACACTCAATGTGCCTCGGGTGGCGAACGGCGTGATGAGCTGGATGATCAAACAATATCCGGCGATCGGCATCGAGGACGACACACTCACGCCGGTCGTCGCCGAATGTGACGACGGGCGCCTGAATGACATTCAAGGCCGCCACGTGTCCGAGCAGGATGTCATCGCCGCGCTCGATGGCGCGACCAGTGGCCCTGTCAAAGAAGGAACCGTCGGCGCCGGCACCGGTATGGTCTCGTATGGATTTAAAGGCGGCATCGGAACGGCCTCACGCATCGTGCCTGAAAAGGAAGGCGGCTATACGGTTGGCGTGTTGGTCAATGCGAACCACGGCCGGAGACCGGAACTCGTCGTGGGAGGTGTGCCGGTCGGGAAACTGTATGAAGCGCCCAAAGCGGTTGCGGAAGCCCTCTCGCCCGGCCAGAGCGAGGGCTCAATCATCATCGTTATCGCCACCGATGCGCCGCTCGACGGTCGCCAGCTTACGAGATTGGCCAAGCGTGCCGCACTTGGCCTCGCCCGCACGGGTTCGACCGCGCGCCATGGCAGCGGCGATTTCATACTCGCCTTCTCCACCGCCAACGTTATTCCCCATTATCCCAAAGAGCCCACCTATACACTGACCCATCTGGCCGACACCCATCTGAATCCGATGATCACCGCCACGGTCGAAGCGACCGAAGAAGCGATCCTCAATGCGCTCACCATGGCAACCACCGTGGTTGGCCGCGACGATCATCGTATGGAGGCCATCAATCTGGATCGGCTCAAAGCCTTGGCCTCCGGATCAAGACCCTGATATTTTAGATCAAGGATAACAGACGGCCTTCCGCGCGCTCCCGAAGACTGAATGGATCCAGTCGAGGGTAATCCAACGTCCGCACTTGTCAGCCCAGGATAGTTATGGTGAAACTGTGCGCTTGCAATTCTCGCTGATGGCTCGTTATCCTGCCATCGAACTGCAGGTCTTAGGAGTGTCCTTCGATGGATGAATATCAAATTGGCGGTGGATTGCGTCTTCTGACGGCGGTGGAGAAGACGGAGGCCTTTGCCGAGTTTCTCAAGACGCGGATGACGCGCGCGCTGGAGACGGAAGATCCCACGGAATTGCATTACTTGCTGGCGCAGCTCGACGACTATCACTCGTATCTCTGGCGGTACTACAAGAAATTGGCGAGTGACCGATCCGAACGCATGAATCCCGGCGTGTAACGGTACGACGATCTCCATGCCCAGCTTGTCTCCGACATCCCCCATCCAGGCCGCGACGTTCCATTTCGTATCCGCGGTGTCCCGCAATCCTGATACGGAAGCTGCAGCCCGTGATTTGGTCGATGAGGTACGTGCCAAGTTGGGCGGTGTCACGCCCGACCTCGCGTTCGTATTCTTTTCCTCTCACCATGTGTCTCGTGCTGACTTGCTCGCAGAGACCATGACCGATGTGCTGGGTGCCAGAGTCTCGCTCGGCTGTAGCGGCGAAGGGGTCATTGCCGGGGCGGAAGAGCTGGAAACGTCTCCCGCCGTCACGTTGTGGACGGCGTGCCTTCCCGGTGTCACCCTCACTCCCGTCCGACTCTCGTTCTCGCAAACACAGGATCAATTTTCGTTGCCGGGCTGGCCTGAATCCGACGGGCAAGAGGGCACGTTTCTCCTCCTCGCAGATCCTTTCTCCACTCCGATGCAGGATGTCCTGAGTCTTTTGGAAGAACGCTATCCGGGGGCGGCGGCGATCGGAGGATTGGCCGGAGGCGGGCAGGATGCCGGTGAGAATCGGCTGTTTCTCGGCCGGCAAACCTTTGAGAGCGGGTTGGTCGGGGTTCGGATCAGCGGGCCGATCGAGGTGCGACCGGTCATCTCACAAGGTTGCCGCCCGATCGGCGAGCGCTACGTGGTGACGAAAGCAGAACACAATCTCGTGCACGAGATGGGCGGAACGCCGGCACTGACACGTCTTCAAGCCGTCTTCGAGTCACTCGGAGGGGACGATCGGCGGCGGGCGCACCGGGCACTCCATGTCGGTATCGTGATCGATGAGCATCGCAACCGGTTTGAACGGGGCGATTTTCTCGTGCGCAATCTGGTCGGGGCCGACCAAACGACCGGTGCGGTGGCCATTGGCGATGTGGTGCAGGAAGGACAGACGGTCCAATTTCACCTTCGCGATGCCAAGTCGGCGAGTGAAGACCTGCACTTGTTGCTGGCGGCCGATCGCTCACGGCATCCGAACGCGCCGCTCGGGGCCCTCGTGTTCAGCTGTTGCGGGCGCGGTCAGGGGCTGTTCGGGCGGCCGCATCATGATTCGGGCGTGCTGACGGAACGCCTGGGGCAGATTCCGGTTGCCGGATTTTTTGCACAAGGCGAGATCGGCCCGGTCGGTGGGCGCAACTTTCTTCACGGGTACACCGCCAGCATGGCGCTGTTTGCTCAACCGACACCCAAGGTAGGGATGCAATGAATAACCTGTATCGAGTCATCGTGTTCGTCGCAATCGTCGTGATGTGTAGTCCATCTATGAGAGCAGGAGGCAGTATGAGCGGGAGCGAGTCATCGGCATCGGAAGGGAAAGAGATTACGACATCATCCGGTTTGCAATACATCGATCAAGTCGTAGGAACTGGTGACACCGCGAAGGCGGGGCAGACGGTTTCCGTTCATTACACCGGCTGGCTGACTAATGGTAAAAAGTTCGATAGTTCCGTGGACCGTGGGCAGCCCTTCTCCTTTCGGCTCGGCGTCGGCCAGGTGATCAAGGGTTGGGATGAGGGTGTGCAAGGGATGAAAATCGGCGGGAAGCGTAAGCTGACGATTCCCTCGAACCTCGGCTATGGGGCACGCGGAGCCGGCGGGCTCATTCCTCCTCATGCCACGCTCGTGTTCGATGTCGAATTACTTGGAGTGCAGTAACCGGTCAATTCGATGAAGCAGACACCACTCATTGCTCAACATCGAGCTGCCGGGGCCAAATTGGTCGATTTTGCCGGCTGGGAGATGCCCATCCAGTATTCAGGCGTACTGGACGAGTACCATACCGTTCGCAGCAAGGCCGGACTCTTCGACGTCAGCCACATGGGCCGGCTGATGGTGTCAGGAGCTGGCGCGCTCGCGTTTCTCCAATCGGTCACGACGAATGATGTGGCCAAGCTGGCGGTCGGCCAGGCGCACTATTCCATGGTGTGCAACGACGAGGGCGGAATTAAGGACGACATCTTTGTCTACCGGTTGAAGCCGACGGACTATCTGCTCTGTGTCAATGCGTCGAATCGCGGCAAGGTGCTGACCTGGCTACAAGCCCACCCTCGTGACGCGAACGTCGTCCTGGAAGACCATTCGGATCAGATGGCCCAAATCGCCCTCCAGGGGCCGATTTCCAAAGACATTATGATCGCCTTGGGTGGCACAGAGGTGACGACACTGAAGCTTCACCACAGCTGCGAGGCGACGCTGGCATCGATCTCCACTCTCATCGCACGGACCGGTTATACCGGTGAGCTCGGGTATGAATTGTATGCTTCAGCTGACCGTATCGGCGTGTTGTGGGAGCGAATCGTTGAAGCCGGAGCTTCGAAAGGACTGAAGCCGGCAGGATTGGGCTCGCGTGACCTGCTTCGTTTGGAAATGGGTTACCTCCTCTACGGCAACGACATCGATGAAACGACCACTCCGATCGAAGCTGCCGTCGAATGGACCGTGAGCGTCGAGAAGGGGGATTTCGCCGGGCGTGCGAAGCTTGTTGCACAGAAAGAAGGCGGGCCGGCCAAACGTTTTGTCGGGTTTGAACTGTTGGAAAAGGCGGTGCCGCGGCACGGGTGCAAGATCCTCGATGCCCGCTCGTCCGAACCCATCGGTGAGGTATCGAGCGGAAATCTTTCGCCGATCCTTCAGAAGGGGATCGGTCTGGGCTATGTGTCATCTGCTTGCTCAACGATTGGCTCGAAGATCACGATTGATATCCGAGGCAAGGCCGTGCCCGCACAGATTGTAAAAACACCGTTCTATCGGAAGCCCAAGAGTACGTAACGAACACGCCGTGACAAAGCATATCTACAAAGGCCGGGTCGTCACGCTGAACATTGATACGGTCACTCTGCCGAACGGCGTGACGGTCGATCTGGAAACGATTCGCCATCCTGGCGCGTCGGCCGTCGTTCCGATGAAAGAGGATGGCACGGTGGTGCTGATCCGTCAGTTCCGCCACGCCGCGGGCGGATTCATCTATGAGATTCCCGCGGGCAAGCTCAATCCAGGTGAAGATCCGCTGAGCTGTGCGGCGCGAGAACTGGAAGAAGAGATCGGCTATCGGGCTGCGACGTTCTCGCTGCTTTCCAGTATTTTCACCGCCCCCGGGTTTGCCGACGAAGTGATTCACGTCTACAAGGCGACGGGATTAACGCAGGGAAGGCAACAGCTCGATCGGGATGAAGTGCTGGACGTGATTGAGATGCCGTTAGCCGACGCGATCGGAAAAATCGAAGATGGGACGATCCGGGATGCCAAGACGATTGTGGGATTGCAGGCGGTCTATATCAGAGAGTCGATGCGGTAGGGGAACCGCCCGAGAGGTCTCCCGCGTGAAGCGGGAAACCTCTCAAGCCAGCTAGCCTCGCCAAATGGACGGACGTTACTTGTCCTTCTTCTCGTCCTTCTTCTTCTCTTCGCCGAACACCACGTGGCCGCCCTTCTTCTCGTCTTTCTTGTCCTTCTTCTCTTCGCCATAGACCATCACGTGGCCACCCTTCTTCTCATCCTTCTTGTCCTTCTTCTCTTCGCCGGCGAAGGAAGGGGCGCTGAACGAAACGGCCACTGCCACTGCCATGACTGCCATCAACATGCTCTTCATAGTAAATCCCTCCAGAAAGGTTGTTGAGATCCGTGCCGCTAATCGGGCACTGCCCAAGTGTTGAGCAAGCTACATGCCGAATGTCTGTCTGGCACTGTTTATCAATGAATTCGAATAGTTACAGGACTCTTCTAATCCAGCAATGAAGGTGGATTCCTTCTCATTCCTGTGGCAGATTGGCTGAGTCCCCACTAAACTGCCTCAATCAAGATCGGGGTGACATGGGCAGAGGAGCAAGACTTTCTGACCGTATTCAACCAGGCGTGAGAATCCTCTTTGTCGGGATCAATCCTGGTCTGCGGTCTGCTCAGATGGGACATCATTTCGCCGGGCCTTCCAATCGCTTCTGGAAGCTGCTCTATGAGTCTCGGCTGGTGACAGAGCCCCTGACATACAAAGAAGATGAACGACTACCTGAGTGGGGACTTGGACTGACGAATATCGTCGGCCGCCCGAGCCGCGGGATCGAGAGCCTTTCACCTCAGGAATATCGTGGAGGTATGGCGGCTTTGACCCGAAAAGTACGGCGGTATCGGCCACACATTGTCGCGCTGCTAGGCATCACGATCTATCGCATCATGTACGGAGCAGAACTATCCTTACCGACGCGGATTCCTTTGGGCTCCACCAGCAGCGACATTGCCGGGGTTCCAATCTTTCTCTTGCCGAACCCCAGCGGCCGCAATGCGCACTATGGTTATGGGGACATGCTCGCCGCGTTTCGAGCGCTTCAATCCCTCGCCGGCCAATCAGCGATTTCTGACCTGTGAGATTCTGTCGTTTTCTTTGTCAGGAAAATCAATCTCGACTACAGTCGAGATATGAATGCACCATCGCCTCTCAAGCCGCATCCCATCCGGACTTGTCCGAAGTGCGGGGTCGATCAGCAGGGAGAGTTTGAATGTTTCCGGTGCGGGATTGTTTTTGCGAAGTACAAGGTTTCTGCGCCACCAGTGCAGGCTTCCCCAGAGACCAGCAATCCGGTCGAAATCGTCTCTCCCCCACGCAATAGGATAGGTCGGCTGTTCCGTGTACTTCCGTGGATCTCTCTGGCGATAACCCTCGGGATGCTGCTCGCGATTCTCCGGCAATCCCCGGCCTTGCCGATACAATCGGATCCTCAGGCTGCCGACCGAGTTGCCGAGAAGATGGCAATGTTTCAACAATCGATCCAGACAAATCGCGCGGCTAGCATTGCGCTGAGCGAGGTCGAGCTCAATCAATGGATGCGCGACAATCTTGCGATTGCGTCAGCCCATCAAGCGCAGCAGGCCGGGCTCTCAGTTCCTGCCGGGAGTGCGGCGACAGTTGAAGAGGTGCAGTCCGCACTGAAAGATGTTCGGATGAATCTGGCCGGTAATCAACTCAAAGCCTACGCTCTGTTTCACCTCTATGGGAAAGACATTTCGCTACAGCTTGATGGGACATTGGAGACCCGAGATGGATATGTGCGTCTGACCCCCACGGCCGGGAAGCTCGGAGCCCTGCCGATTCCACAAACCATGCTCGGCCACGTTGTCGCGCAGCTGTTTGAGTCACCGCAGAATCGTGAGAAGTTTCATCTCCCTCCGCAGATCCAATCGGTCCGCGTTGAGAACAACACCCTCGTCATCACGTCGCAATAGAGTCTGTCCCACCGCTCACTGTTGTATTTTCACTGCAGCCTGTTTTCTTCCTGCCACAGGACGTCTGGAGTTAGACGGAGCCGGATGGTAAAATGAAACAAATTCAGATGCTTTTTCTCGCTTGTCCCTGGCACCGGCCTTGCTGTATAAAAATCGACGATTTTGCTTCCCGCTCTAGGAGGAGTCATGCAGCGAGTCGGTCTTGTCATCTTCGCATCAATCGCATTTTGGAATGTAAGCACGACTTCCGGTGGGGCTCAGCCGACCACCCAGGACCTCATTGCCGGAGCTTTGCAAGCGTGCCACGACGGACGGATTGCGCCGGACCGAGCTACTCGAGCGGCTCTCTACGAGAAGGGGCAGTCCTTGGGGGAGCAAGCCGTTGCGGCTGACGAGCAGTCTGCCGATGCCCATTTTGCCTTGTTCTGTAATCTCGGGGAGTTGATGCGCATCGATGGCGAGATGAGCCTCACTTCCGTGTTCGGATTTCGACGCATGATGAAGGAACTCAATCGGGCCCTCGAACTCAAGCCTGATCATCTCGATGCCCTCTCTGCCAGGGGAACGCTCCTGGTACGACTTCCTTCCATGCTGGGCGGCGATCCGGAGAAAGGCGAACAGGTGCTTCGTCATGTCATTCATGAGGTGCCGGAAGCCGTCAACGCGCGGATCAGCCTGGCAAAGAGCTATTGTAAGCGAGGCCGCCATCAGGATGCCGTGACGCTCGCGACAGAGGCCCTGACACTGGCGAAGGCGCAACAACTCGACGACTTTATTCCCGAAGCTTCCAGAGTAGTCGCGCAGCTCCATGCCGTCGGAAACAAAGGAAACTAATCCGTCCGCTCTCCCGCCCTCCCTTCTAGAACCGCTCCGCAAATCGTGCTATCTTCAGCCTTCGTTTGCCCGGCTTCGGCAACCGCCACACATCAATCATGATCAGTGGTGAGGTGACGAGGTTCAGGCGTGCCATGCAGCGGTCGTTTTTCGTCAAGAGCAAGGAGTACCCACAATTATGTTATTGAGTGGCAAAAAAGGGCTCATCATCGGCGTCGCTAACAAGCACAGCATCGCCTGGGCCATCGCCCAGTCTGCCGCCAGCCAAGGCGCCACACTCATGTTCAATTACCAGAATGAGCGACTGCGGGAGAATGTTGAAGAACTCGTCGCGACGATGCCTGGTGCGAAAGCGTTTCCCTGTGACGCCGGCGATGATGCGCAGATTGCGACCATGATGCAGAACGTGGGCAAAGAAGTCGGCACGCTCGATTTCCTTGTCCACTCTATTGCCTTTGCCCCGCGCGAGGAACTCACGGGACAATTTGTGAACACCACGCGTCAGGGCTTCGCGACGGCCTTGGACGTCAGTGCCTATTCCCTCGTTGCCGTCACACGCGCTGCGCTGCCGCTTATGACCAATGGCGGGTCCGTCGTGACATTGACCTATCTCGGCGCAGAACGTGTTGTGCCGCACTACAATGTCATGGGTGTGGCCAAGGCCGCGCTTGAAGCCACCGTCCGCTATTTGGCGAACGACCTCGGTCCTAAGAATATTCGCGTGAATGCGATATCTGCCGGGCCGATCAAGACATTGGCTGCCCGCGGAGTATCCGGTATCAGCAAAATGGTCGATCACCATAAAGAGTTTGCCCCCCTGCGCCGCGCGACCGAGCAGGGCGAAGTCGGCGACACCGCGTTGTTTCTCGTCAGTTCGTTGGGGCGAGGCATTACCGGCGAAGTGATCTACGTGGATGGCGGGTATAACATTCTGGGGTCACTGGCGTCGGTGGACTGACAGATGTTGAAAAAGGCCGCCAGCGGCGTTCTCGCATCGTTCAGATCCTCAACGTACGGAGAATATTACTTGAGGCTAGGGGCCTCTCCGCTCGCAGATGATCGAAGCGAGCGGATCAAGCGAAGCTTGGTATGTACCTCCTCGGTCCTTCACTCGCTGCGGCCTTGCTGAACGGCCTTTTTGAACATCCTATGAGGTATCACTGGCTTCTGGTGTTCCGGTAGAGATAGCTTACTCAATTGTGCTTCTCAGCGCCTTCAGCCGTCCTTGCTTCTTTTTACTTTCGATCCGCCTGGTCTGAGACCCCTTCGTCGGCTTCGTGGCTCGTCGCTTCTTGCGCGGGATGGCCACACTCTGAATTAAGAGACAGAGTCGTTCCAGCGCATCCTCCCGATTCCGTTCCTGCGTCCGATGCTGCTGCGCTTTGATCGTAATGATCCCATCTTGCGACACCCGGCTATCTCTGAGTTGTAGCAATTCCTGCTTGTAAAACGGCGGTAAGGACGACGCCTTGATGTCGAACTGCAGGTGGATGGCGGTTGAGACCTTATTGACGTTCTGTCCGCCGGCTCCTTGCGAACGCATCGCGTGGAGTTGAATCTCGGAATCGGGAATGAGGACGTGGGAGGAGATGTGCAGCATAGGAACTGTAGTCTACCGTAGTCAGTTCACGGTCGTCATGGTCCCTTCGGAGCCGTCGCTGGAAAGCTATGGGGAGGAAAGTGCCGAACCCGGTGCTTACTGCAACTCCGGGACACGGTCGATGATGCGAAGTCGGACGTCATCACCGAGTTGAATCTGAACCATTTTGGTCGAAAGGTTTTCGCGGACTTGATTCACGTCGTTCACGGTGAAGCGGATCTGCCCCCCGCATCGCTCGACGAGGTGATAGAGCAAGAGTGTGGTGAGATAGCTGACTTCTTCGTCGTTGGCATGCTCGCTGAAGTTCAGTATTTGAGGCATGATGGTTTCAACGTCTCCCTGGGGTGAAGAACCTTTATCGCCGAAGCGAGGTCGATCGCACAATGACCCAAAAGAAGGGGAGCGGCAAGCGACAGTTTTGTACAACTGAAGGGGTGCCCGGTGGAGGGCAGTTGGTCCAGATGTCCGGGAGTGGCAGATCCGGTATGTCGGTCGGGGTGAGGGTGCCACTACGGAGAAGGTAAGCTGTCTTTGGTCTGGATAAATCGTACATCATCAGCCAGTTCGTCGAGGAGAGAGCGGCTTGGCCGTGGTTCTTGCTGCGGTCTCCCATGAAGAAAAAGAATTCCCTGCAAGTCTGGTCCTATGATCGCCATACCTCGACCAGTTAAGGAGCCCGCCACGTAGGTTGCCGTCAGTTTCCTTCCATGACGAGTCACATTGCCGGTCGGTTCAAACACCAGTGTGTCGGTAATGGGCTGCGGTTCTCCGAGCAGGGCAAAGAGTTCGTCTTCCGTCTGGTTGAGAATTGCGAAGGCGAGCACAAAGCCCGCTTCTTTTTCTGAGACCAGGAGCACGGCAGCCAGGTTGTCCAACTGCTCGCCGCGCCATCCTGTTGGAATGAGGAAAGAGGCGACGCCGTTTGGCACGCGGACGCGGATGCCGGCGCGATAGCTCTGCCCGGCTTGCATGTCGACTATGGGTGTTCGGGTAAGCGGAGATTGCGCCCAACTGCCTGGTACCCCCAGTACGAGACAACACAGGACGGCCAGGACTGTGCGAGCGGAGATCGTGACGATCATTCCATGTATAGGCACAGAACCAATGCCACGAATCAGGGTTGGTAGCTGTCCATCGGAGGACAGGTGCAGATCAAATGGCGATCCCCGTAGGCTTCATCGATGCGGCTGACTGCCGGCCAGAACTTGTTGGCTCTGACAGATGGAGTCGGGAATGCCGCCTGCTCCCTCGTATAGGGACGATTCCAGTCCGTGGCTGTGACGGTGGTCGCCGTGTGCGGTGCATTCTTGAGCACATTATTGGTGCGGGGTTGACGCCCGTCGGCGATCTCTTGGATCTCCGCGCGAATGGCGATCATCGCCTCACAGAACCGGTCTAATTCTGCTTTCGCTTCACTCTCTGTCGGTTCAATCATCAACGTGCCGGCGACCGGAAACGACACGGTCGGTGCATGGAAGCCGTAATCCATGAGGCGCTTGGCGACATCCATGGCTTCGATGCCGGAGGTTTCTTTAAAAGGGCGCAGATCGAGAATGAATTCGTGCGCGACATGTCCCGTCGTTCCCGTATAGACGATGGAGTAGTGCTTCTCCAGCCGTTTGGCCATGTAGTTGGCGTTGAGAATGGCGACTTGCGTGGCCTTCTTGAGACCGTCGCGGCCCATGAGGGCGATGTATACCCAGGAGATGGGAAGAATGCTCGCGCTTCCGTGCGGGGCTGCGGACACGGGACCGATTGACTCGCGGGTTCCCAGCCCTGTCACAGGATGCCCCGGGAGGTAGGGCGCGAGATGTCTGGCGACGCCGATGGGCCCCATGCCGGGGCCGCCTCCGCCGTGCGGAATGCAAAACGTTTTGTGCAAATTCAGATGGCAGACGTCGGCGCCGATGTCGCCGGGCCGACAGAGTCCCACCTGTGCGTTCATGTTGGCCCCGTCCATGTAGACCTGCCCGCCATGAGTATGGACGATCTGGCAGATCCGGCGTACGTCCGCTTCGAAGACCCCATGCGTTGACGGGTAGGTCAGCATTAATGCCGAGAGCCGGTCACGATACTGCACGGCTTTTGCTTCCAGGTCGGTCAGATCCACATTGCCCTGCTTGTCACAGGCGACGACGACAACCGTCATCCCGGCCATTGCCGCACTTGCGGGGTTGGTGCCGTGGGCCGAAACAGGGATCAGGCACACATCCCGATGGGGCGCACCCTGCCCGCGGTGGTAGGCGCGAATCGCCATCAGCCCCGCGTATTCACCCTGGGAGCCGGCGTTGGGCTGGAGCGAGATGGCGGCAAACCCCGTAATCTCCGCCAACCAGGATTCCAGCTGACGGAATAATTCCTGATATCCCCGCGTCTGCTCGGCCGGAGCGAAAGGATGGAGATGGGCAAATTCCGGCCAGGTGACGGGGAGCATTTCCGCTGTCGCGTTCAACTTCATGGTGCAGGAGCCCAATGGAATCATCGAATGCGTCAGCGACAGATCCTTCCCCTGGAGCCGATGTAGATAGCGCAACATCTCATGCTCGGAATGATACCGATTGAAAATCTCATGTGTGAGATAGGAACTGGTCCGTGCCAACGGATTGGGATAGCCGGGCTCGATAGAGCCGGCGAGGTCGATGACCTGAAAGGGCAGGCGGTCATGGCCGATGAAGAGTTCCAGGAGCGTCCCGACTTCGTGCTCGGTGCTGGCTTCATCGAGTGAGAGCCCGAGGGATCCGTCTTCATGGGGCCGGAGATTGATTCGCCGTTCGTTCGCTCTGACGCGGATCAGATCGACCTGGTTCTTGGGCGCGCGGACTCGTAACGTATCGAAGAACAATTCCGGGCCCACGTCAAAGCCGAGTCGGCGCAAACCCTCGGCAAGCATCAGTGTCAATCCGTGCACGCGTTGCGCGATGCGTAAGAGCCCGTCGGGACCATGATACACCGCGTACATGCCGGCCATCACGGCCAAGAGCACCTGGGCGGTGCAGATGTTACTTGTCGCCTTTTCCCGGCGGATATGCTGCTCGCGCGTCTGGAGGGATAATCGGTAGGCCGTATTGCCGGCCGCATCTCTTGAGACTCCGACGATGCGGCCGGGCATTTGGCGTTTGAACTCTTCCTTGGTGGTTAAGAACGCGGCATGTGGGCCGCCGAATCCCATAGGGACACCGAACCGCTGGCTGGATCCCACGGCAATGTCGGCTCCGAACTCTCCAGGGGAACGCAAGAGCGTCAAGGCCAGCAGGTCTGTGGCGACCACCACGAGTATCCCCGCCTCATGAGCCCGAGCGACCAGGCCGCTGACGTCACCGACGTAGCCGTCGCTCGTCGGGTATTGGAGCAACAATCCGCACAAGGTCTTATCCGAAAACTTGATCGAGGCATTGGGGCCTGAGCGAATGGTGATGCCCAAGGGTTCAGCGCGTGTTTGGAGTACTGCGAGGGTCTGCGGATGGCAGTCCTGCGAGACAAAAAATTCTTTCCGTTCCTCGCCCCGGGATCGAGCTATGGCCAAACACATGGCCATGGCTTCTGCGGCGGCGGTCCCCTCGTCCAGCAATGATGCATTGGCCAGGGGCAACCCGGTCAGATCCCCGACCATCGTTTGAAAGTTCACCAGCGCTTCAAGGCGGCCTTGGGCGATTTCGGCCTGATAGGGCGTGTATTGGGTGTACCAGCCGGGGTTTTCCAGAATATTCCGCTGGATCACGCCAGGGGTGATGCAATGGTAGTAGCCCATGCCGATGAGTGAACGGTAGACGCGGTTCTGAGCCGCGATCTGTTTAAGCTCGCCCAGCACAGCCTGCTCCCCTCGCTGCGGCGGCAAGTCCAGCGGCTTTCGCAGCTGGATATCCTGGGGAACCGTGACATCACAGAGATGTTCCAGCGAGGGCATGCCGGCTACGGCCAGCATTTCGCGGATGTCGTCGTCCGAGGGGCCGATATGGCGCTGTGGAAAGAGATCGGTCGCTTGCAGAAAATCAGGTTGAGGCATGTTCGTTCGATCCGCTCGTCATCAGAGAGTTCGTGAAGGGCCAATGAGCCTGAGGAGAGTACCATGGCGCTGCACCATTTCCAATATCCCGCGGTCTGGCGTCACCGCCGCTTGCCATAGAGATGGATAGTTCTGTAAGTACAGGGGTTAGAGGGGATTTCTCCCCTTCCCACGGGGGTGTAGGGGTGTGATGACAACTCAACGAACACATCTGCACGACATTCTCATCGTCGGAGCCGGTCTGGCAGGCATGCGCGCGGCTCTTGCCGCGCCGGGGAATCTGGATGTGGCGCTGATCTCAAAAGTTCATCCGGTTCGCAGCCACTCGGTGGCGGCTCAAGGCGGGATCAACGCTGCGCTCGGCGAGAATGATTCGTGGGAAGCCCATGCCTTCGATACGGCGAAGGGGGGGCTGTATCTCGGTGATCAGGATGCCATTGAAGTGATGTGCCGGGAGGCCCCGGGGGACATCCTTGAGCTGGAGCGAATGGGCGTAATTTTCAGTCGTGATACCCACGGCCGCATCGCCCAGCGACCGTTCGGGGGAGCCGGGTTCCCGCGCACGTGCTATGCGGCCGATCGCACCGGACACGCGCTGCTGCACGCGCTCTATGAGCAAATTCTCAAACGGCGCACCACCGTCTATGAAGAATGGTACGTCACTGCACTCGTGGTTGAAGCCGGGATCTGTCGGGGAGTCATCGCCTGGGACATGGTGCATGGCGGCCTACGGATGATTCAGGCGAAGGCCGTCATCCTTGCAACAGGCGGCAGCGGCCGCGTGTTTTTGACCAGCACGAACGCCGTGATCAATACCGGCGACGGAATGGCGTTGGCCTATCGCGCTGGGGCGCCGCTCATGGATATGGAATTCGTCCAGTTTCATCCGACCACATTGAAAGACACGGGCATTCTGATTACGGAAGGAGCGAGGGGTGAGGGCGGCTATCTGCTCAACACGCTGGGGGAGCGGTTCTTGAAACGGTATGCGCCGGAGCAAATGGAATTGGCAACCCGCTCGACGGTGTCCCTCGCGATCGGGCAGGAAATACTTGAAGGTCGGGGCGTGGATGGCTGTGTGCTGCTGGATCTCCGGCATCTCGGGCGAGACAAGATTATGGAGCGGCTCCCGCAAATCCGGCAGATTGCGATGGAGTTTGCCGGGCTCGATCCGGTTGAAACGCCGATTCCCATCAGGCCCGGCGCGCACTATCAAATGGGTGGAGTCAGAGCCAACCAATGGGGTGAGACGGCCATCGCCGGTCTCTTCGCGGCAGGAGAATGTGCCTGTGTCAGCGTGCATGGGGCCAATCGTCTCGGTGGCAATTCACTGCTTGAAACGATTGTGTTTGGTCGACGGGCCGGGACAAGAGCCGGTGAGTATGCCGGAACCGTGGGGCACGACACTCCGGCGCCATATCATCTTGCTGAAGAGCAAGTCAGAGTTGAGCGGTTGCTCTCTCAGAGCGGGGGAGAGCGTGCCTGGCAGGTGTGGCAGGAACTGGGGGCCACGTTGAGTACGAACCTCGGGATCTTCCGGACAAAGGAATCGATGACGGCGGCGGGAAGCAAGGTGCGTGAGCTCCGGCAACGCGCGGCGGCGGTCACGGTGCAGGACAAGGGGCGAGTCTTCAACACCGACTTGATCCAGGCGCTGGAGCTCCAATGTTTGGTTGAACTTGCGGAAACCATTGTTGCAGGGGCGCTCGCGCGTGAGGAGAGCCGCGGCGCTCATTACCGCTCAGATTTTCCCACCCGCGACGATGCTGCCTGGCTGCGGCATACGGTGACTCAACGGACGCCTGACGGGGTGAGTTTGTCTTATGCCCCGGTCACGGTCACCCGGTTCCAGCCCAAATAGCAGGCCGTTGAGAAAGTCCGCCAGCAGCGTTCTCGCTGCGCTCAGAGGCTCAACGTACCGAAGCGTACGCCTCGCCTCGTCGCTTGCTGCGGCCTTGCTGGACGGCCTTTCTGAACAGCCTGCGAATTGCCATGCATCGGGCCACGGCCAGAAGCTCCGCTCGTTCGCCACATCTATCCGAGAACATCCTCCGTATGTTTGGTATAATCGACCCGCGAGAGGAGTCCGTATGCGTGTGCTCGTGGTCGAAGACGAAACGAAGGTCGGCTGTTTCATCAAGCGCGCGCTTGAGGAAGAAAGCTACGCCGTCGATCTCTGCGAAGACGGGGCCAAGGGACTTGAGATGGCGCTGGCGACCAACTACGATTTAATCGTCGTGGATCTCATGTTGCCGTCGATGTCGGGGATGGACATTCTTAAAGCCGTTCGTCGTGAACGGATTCAAACGCCGGTGATGATTCTGACGGCGCAGTCCCAGGTAGACCAACGGGTGAAGGGCCTCGATGCCGGCGCCGACGATTATCTCACCAAGCCGTTTGCCATCGATGAACTGCTGGCCCGTGTCCGGGCATTGTTGCGCCGGGGGGCGACCGAGAGCCCCGGCATTCTACAGATCGACGATTTGGTGCTGAATCCGGCGACCCGCGAGGTCGCGCGCGGCGGGCAGCGCATTGAGCTCACCCTGAAAGAATATGCGCTCTTGGAATATCTCATGCGGCATACCGGACGAGTGCTGACAAGGCCGATGATTTCCGAGCATGTCTGGAACCAGGACTTCGACACGTTCACCAATGTCATCGACGTCTACGTCAATTATCTCCGTAACAAGATCGACCGGGGCCGGTCGAAGAAACTCATCCATACCATCCGTGGCAGCGGCTATATGCTGAAAGTCGACTGATGCCACTGCGACTCCGGTTGACGCTTTGGTACGGGAGCACGCTGGCCCTCGTCCTCATCGTGTTCTCCGTTGTCTTGTACAATGTGACCGCGCGGAGTCTTCGCGATGCGGTGGATCAATCGTTAGAAGAAACCGCCAATACGGCGGTCCGGTCGCTGGAAGAGCGGGGGTTTCTCCCGCTCATCGACGAAGAAGAATTGCTCTCGCAGTTTCCTGAACTCGCCCGGATCGACAAGTTTTTCCAGATCTTCAGCCCCTCCGGAACGATCACGCTCCGTTCGCCTAATATCAAGCAACATGAAGTCCCGCTCAGCCGCACGGCGCTCGAAACGACGTTCAGCGGGAAATCCATTTTTGAATCGGCGAAGTATCCGAAGGAGCCGCCGCTCCGGCTCGTGTCCGTGCCGATCATGTATCGTGGAACCTTGCTGTACATCGTGCAAGTCGGGACGTCGATGGAATCGATCGAAGACACGTTGCGCCGGCTGCTGCTGGTGTTGCTGGTGACGATGCCGATTGCGCTGGCGGTGTCACTGGCCAGCGGATGGTTTCTGGCCGGCCGCGCTCTGCGTCCGGTCGACGCGATCACGCTGGCGGCCCAGCGCATCGCCGCCGGCGATCTCAGTCAGCGGTTGACCGTCTCGACCTCTCCCGACGAGATCGGGCGCCTGGCCAGCATGTTCAACGATATGATCGGCCGGCTCGATGTGTCGTTCCGGCAGATTCGTCAATTTACCAGCGATGCGTCCCACGAGCTCCGGACTCCGTTGACCGTCATGAAGGGAGAGACGGAGTTGGTGCTCCGGCGCCCCCGCCCGTTAGGTGACTATCAATCCGTGCTCGAAAGCAATTTAGAAGAAATCGATCGCATGACGCGCATCGTCGATGAGTTGCTCTTCCTTTCCCGCGCCGACATGGGAGAGGTGAGAATGGAGACGCTGCCGGTCGGCCTGGAATCGCTCGTCGAAGACATCTACCGGCAGGCGACGTTGCTCGGACAGGATCGCAACATCGCCGTGACGCTTGGCACGGTGCAGCCGGCCGTCGTCCAGGGTGACGAACTCCGGCTGCGAGAGTTGCTGCTGAATTTGGTGGAGAACGCGATCAAGTATTCTCATCCCGAAGGGAAGGTCGAGATCTCGCTCATCACAGAAGGGTCGCGCGCGCGCCTGTCGGTCACAGATCAAGGAATCGGCATTGCGCCCGATGATCTGTCCCGCATCTTCCATCGTTTCTTCAGGACCGATGGCGCCCGGGCCCATACGAAGAAGGGGACAGGCCTTGGACTCGCGATTTGCACCTGGATTGCCGAGTCCCACAAGGGCCGTATCGACGTGACGAGTGAGCCGGGTGTCGGGTCGACGTTTACGGTCACGCTCCCCCTGGCAGCCCCTTCCGCTTAACGACTTCTAATTCGCTCCTAATCCCCTTTTCATCACCGGCTGGTACGGTCACTTGTACATCAATACGAGAAAGATCCGTTCACCGGCATCATTGTCACGAGGAGGAAACCATGAAGAAGTTGGTTCAGAAGGCGGTCGTTGCGAGTCTTGCCATCGCTGCGGTGGGAGCGGTGCTGATCTGGGGCGGGCAATCGTTGCCCTCTTCCCACGCCTCTAATGGAATCCAGCCCGCGGCAACGGCCGTGGCGCTGCCGATCGCCCCGGGGGCGAACGGGTTTACGGAGGTGGCCAGGGCGGTCACACCGGCCGTGGTTAACATTACGACGGTTACGGGAGAGAAAGCTTCCGACGGGCGGAAGATCCCCGATGAATTACGCGATCGGATGGAAGAATTTTTTGGTGGGCCTGGTAGCCCTCGTGGATTCCGCGGGCCACACGGTCCCGGTGAGCCTCGTGGTCATCGTGGCAGCGGCCAGGGCTCCGGGGTGATCGTCTCCCCGGAGGGCTATGTGCTGACCAACAACCATGTGATCGAAGGCGCGCAGGAAGTCACGGTCACATTGCCCGACAAACGTGAATTCAAGGGCACGATTGTCGGAACCGATCCCAAGACCGATTTGGCGGTGGTGAAGATCGATGGACAGAATCTGCCGACGGTTGTGTGGGGCGATGCCGGCAAGCTGCAAGTCGGGGAATATGTGCTGGCGGTCGGGAACCCCTTCGGACTGAATTCGACGGTGACGCTCGGCATCGTGAGCGCCCTGGGCCGTGGCCGGATGGGCATTACGCAGTACGAAGACTTCATTCAGACGGACGCGGCCATCAATCCCGGGAATTCCGGTGGCGCCTTGGTGAATACGCGCGGAGAATTAGTCGGGATCAATACGGCGATCTTCTCGCAGACCGGCGGATATCAGGGGGTGGGGT
Source organism: Nitrospira sp. (assembly GCA_024998645.1). Classification (GTDB taxonomy): domain Bacteria; phylum Nitrospirota; class Nitrospiria; order Nitrospirales; family Nitrospiraceae; genus Nitrospira_D. The sequence continues at coordinate 14,786 of JACOEJ010000028.1, read as the reverse complement.
TTGCCGTACCGACCAGTATGGGCAAGCCGATCTATGAAAGCCTGATCAAGAGCGGAAAAGTCGTGCGTGGATACCTGGGTGTCGGGATTCAGGATCTCAGTCAGGATCTCGCCAAGTCGTTCGGGATTAAGCATGCAAAGGGTGCGTTGGTCAGTGACGTGAAGGAAGAGGGGCCGGCCGACCAGGCTGGTCTCAAGCAGGGTGATGTGATCATCGCGTATCAAGGCACGCCCGTTGAGGATGCGGTGGCCCTCCAGCGCCTGGTGACCAGAACAGGGGTTGGGATGAAGGTGCCGGTCAAGGTGATCCGTGACGGCCATGAGAAAGACCTCACGGTGATGATCGGGGAACAGTTGGATACGACGAAGGTCGCGAAAGCCGAAGCCGGTGAAGCGGACTATGCTTTTGCCGGAGTGGCCGTCCAGGATCTGGATCGGGAGACTGCGAAGGAGTTGGGCATCAAAGGCAAGGCGCAGGGAGTTGTCGTGACGGGCGTTGAGCCGGAGAGTGGCGCCGAGAAGGCCGGCTTGATGACGGGTGATGTCATTCGTGAGATCAACCGCCAGCCGGTCAAGTCGGTCAAGGAGTTCGAGAAGGCCTCATCCGCGATCAAGAAGGGTGAGAACGTCCTGATCTTGATCAATCGCCATGGCAGTGCGTTATTTCTGACCGCGAAGGTCTAGGTGAGAGATTGGGGGGTGGGGCTGCTGCCTCATCCCCCGCTGAGGGATTCTTTCAGTATTCTGACTAATCGAATACGACGGTTTTTTTCCCGTACACCAACACACGATGTTCGATATGCCGGCGCACCGCCCGGGCTAGTACAATCTCTTCCAGATCGCGCCCCTTCCTCACCAGATCATCGACCGTATCCCGATGGCCGACGCGAATCACGTCCTGTTCGATGATCGGTCCCTCATCGAGGTCCTGGGTGGCATAGTGGGCCGTCGCGCCGATGATCTTCACGCCCCGCTCGTAGGCCTGCCGATAGGGATTTGCGCCGATGAATGCAGGGAGAAACGAGTGATGAATGTTGATCACCGGGCAGCCGATTTGAGCGAGGAAATCAGCGCTCAGAATCTGCATGTAGCGGGCCATGACCACGAGTTCAACACGATGGGAATTTAACGCCGAGATGACTTGTTGCTCTTGTTGAGGCTTGGTTTCTTTGGTCACAGGTAAGACCATGAAGGGAATCTTGAACAAGTGGGCCCATTCGGCACAGGTCTCATGATTGGAAATAATGACCGGTATGTCGATGTGTAACTCGTCTCG
>JACOEJ010000028.1:0-13411 GCA_024998645.1 Nitrospira sp. | reverse complement strand
GTGAGCGGCTAAGAGACGATGTGACCGACGAGATCGTAGGTGGCCGCATCCGTGATCTCGACTTTGACGAGATCTCCTGGGTTGGCCGAGCCGTCGTTGATATAGACGACGCCGTCGATCTCGGGCGCGAGGCCTTCGTGCCGGCCTTCCAGCAGCAACGGAGTTTCCTCCGATGGCCCCTCGACAAGGACCTCCAGCACTGAACCAATGCGGTCTTGCCCGCGTGCAGCGGCAATGCCTTCCTGGATGGCGAGCAGCTCGTTCCGTCGTTCCTCCATGACGCTGCGCTCGATTTTGTCGTCCAGTGACACCGCCGTCGTATCCTCCTCGTCCGAGTAGAGAAATGCGGCCACTCGGTCGAAGCCGGACTCCGCCACGTAGGATTTGAGTTCCTGGTATGCCTGTTCCGTCTCGCCTGGAAATCCTACGATGAAGGCGGTTCGAAAAGTCACGCCGGGAATACGGGTGCGAATGCGCTCCACGAGTTTCTCGATGGCGGCGCGATTGCCCAGACGGTGCATCCGTTTCAGCATCCGGTCGTTGATGTGCTGGAGCGGCATGTCTATGTACTTGGTAATCTTTTCCTCGCCCGCATAGAGGTCGAGTAGATCGTCGGTCACTTGCTGGGGATAGAGATAGAAGGGTCTGATCCATCGAATGTCAGGAACCTTCACCAGCGCGCGAAGTAGCGAGGTGAGACCGCCGCGAATACCCAGGTCCACGCCGTAGTTGATCGTATCCTGAGAAATGAGGTTGAGCTCCTTCACGCCTTCGCCGGCCAGGCGCTCCGCTTCGGCCACGATGGATTCGATCGACCGGCTCCGCTGTTTCCCGCGCATGATGGGAATGGCGCAGAAGGCGCAATTCCGGTTACACCCTTCGGCGATCTTCACATAGGCACTGTGCGGCTTGCCGAGTCGTAGGCGCGGAGAGTCCGCATCGTAGAGGTACGGCGGTTCGCTGATCCACAGTCGTTGCTGGCGTTTGGTGGGAGTGAGGAGGTTGCGGCAGATTTCGGCGATTTTTCCGAATTCGCCGGTCCCTACTACGCCGTCCAATTCCGGCAGCTCTTTGAGTAGGTCGCCTTGATAGCGTTGAGCCAGACAGCCTGCGGCAATGAGGATCCGGCAGGCGCCATTTTTCTTCAACTTGCCATGTTCGAGAATCGTATTGATCGACTCCTGCTTGGCCTCTTCGATAAAGCCGCAGGTATTGATAATGACGACTTCAGCTTTCTTCGGGTTGTCGGTCAGTTGGAAGCCGTTGTGAACGAGCGTGCCCAGCATGAGCTCGGAGTCCACCTGATTTTTCGAGCAGCCCAGATTGACAAAGCCGACGGTGGTTTTGCCGGCGGCAGCAGCCACCTTTGCATGGGCGGTCTTCTTGGCTGTCTTTTTGCGGTCGAGCTGGATCAGGGGTGTAGACATGGATGGCAGTCTACGGGAGGGTTGAAAAGGCTGTCAACGCGTCCCGGTCTTGAAATCCAGGACATGCTTCACCTACAGTGCGGTCCGTGATCCGAACATTTCAAGGTACCAAGCCCACCGTTCCAGACTCCTGCTTCATCGAAGACACCGCTGTCGTCATCGGCGATGTGGTGATGGGTGAGAATTGCAGTGTTTGGTTCAATGCCGTTATTCGGGGCGACGTAAATCATATCCGCATCGGAAACCGGACTAACGTGCAGGATCTCTGCATGTTGCATGTCACGCACGATACCCATCCCCTGATCATCGGAAACGAGGTGACCATCGGCCATAGCGTGGTGTTGCACGGCTGTACGATCAAGGATCGGGTGCTGGTGGGGATGGGCGCGATCGTCATGGACGGCGCCGTGATCGGGGAAGATTCGGTTGTAGGGGCCGGCGCGTTAGTGGTGGAGGGGACGGTGGTTCCGCCGAAGAGCGTCATCCTCGGCTCGCCCGGCCGTGTGCGGCGTGGGGTCTCGGATGCCGAACTCGCCTGGATCAAAGAGTCGGCCGCCAACTACGTGAAGTACGCCCGGCAATACATGGACGATTCGTCGAAGCGAACCGGATTTAAGATCTAGCCCGTCGTGCGGCTCGAGTTCTCGCTGCCACCGCTCCAATTTTCATAAAGCAGACCGGATCTCCCACCAGGGCGGTCGGAAATTGCTCTCGTTCAACGAGGTACGGGATATTTTTTCGATGGCACCAGTCGGCAATCCACACCACTTCTTCCGTTGAGGTCGTTACCAGTCCCGGCAGGCTCAGTTTCGGCATGACGCGATCGACGATTGAACGCACGATGCGGCGCTGCCGTTCAAATTGGCGCGGGTCGAATGTCACCGGATCGGCGGTTCCGTAGGACAGCGGTGCGAGGTGCGGGAATCGCTCCGGATCATTGAGCACGCTTACCATCCAGAGATGATCGAAGCGGCCCTTGGCCTTCGCCGCATCAAGACGATGAAATCGAACCGGCAGGGCTCGACAGGCTCGATTGATGGCGGCAACCTCGGTTCGGCGAAGATTATAGGGCTCGACTTCCCGTTGTAGGTCAAGGGCCTCCATGAGGAGCGGCGGGAGTTCCGCGACGCCGGCTCCCACATAGAGGCTCCGTCCGTGCGGGCCGAGACGATCGTACAGCGCACGGGCGATCCGGCTCCCCAGTCGTTCACAGGGGCTCCGCTTCGCTTGCCAAAACTCATCGCCGCCTTCGTAACAATACACCGGGCCGAGCGCCTTATAGTCCAAACAGGCAAAGAGCTGAGCGATGGCGGCTTTCGTCGAACGGTTGAGCACTTTGAGCATCATGGCCTTTCCGGCGTGGTGGCGAGCGCCAGTACCGCATTCGTGACGGCATCAGCCACGGACGCGAGGAATTTCAGGTTGAGTGTGTCGACCGTATCGGTCGATCGATGGTAGTGCGGATTTCGGAAGTTGGCGGTATCGGTCACCATGACGGCAGCGAAGCCTTGCTCCCAAAAGGCCGTATGGTCGCTCCGTCTGGTGTCAGGGAGTTGCTCCCCATTGCCTGGTACGACCAGAGGGACGACGGGGATTGTGGAAGCCATGGCTTGCGATAATGTTGCCGTCAACGAGGCTGACGCTTGATTCCCTATCAGGGCGAGAAAGTTTCCGACAGAGGGTACGGCCACGGGAATGCCGGGGGGCGTTCGTTGCGAGCCTTCCTGCTCGCTGGCATACCCGACACATTCAAGGACGATCGCTCCATAGACGGACCGGCCGGCCTTGGTGAGATGGGCCACATACGCGCGGCTGCCCAGCAGGTCTTCTTCTTCGAGGCAGAAGGCCACGAATTGCACCGGTCGCGTCAGGGCGGTCTGCTTGAGTCGCCTGGCGACCTCGATCAGCACTGTAAGCGCGCTGGCATTGTCGTCGGCGCCGGGCGACCCTGACACCGTATCGTAGTGGGCGGCGAGAATCAGCGGTGCAGCGGCAGCGCTATTGTGCGCAGGCTTGGTTCCGATCACGTTGTCGTAGGTTTGTTCCCATGCTTCGAATCGGTGGGTGGAAACTTCAAGGCCCAAGCGGATGAACTGCTGTGATAAGTAGACCGCCGCCTCCCGCAATGCGACCGGCGATGTGCCAGGGTGGCGCTCGCGGGCGAGCGCAGCGAGATGGGTTGTGAAGTCGTCGGTCACGTGGCTGGTTCTTGTGTCCGGAAGGGGTTACGACACAATCTCGGTGCCGATGCCCTTGCGGGTGAAGATTTCCAGCAAGAGGGCATGGGGAATGCGGCCGTCGATAATGTGAGCTTTCCCGGCCCCTCCGGCCAGCGCGTCGAGGCAGGCGTGCACTTTCGGCAACATGCCTTCGCCGATCACACCCTTCTTCACCATCCGTTGCACGTCTTTTCGTGAGACTGTCGAGAGGTGACGGCTGTTGGCGTCACGGATTCCCTTGATGTCGGTCATCATCACGAGCTTTTCTGCATGGAGCGAAGCGGCAATGGCCCCGGCCACCAGGTCGGCGTTGATGTTGTAGGTGTTGCCTTCCTTGTCTGTTCCGATCGGTGCAATGACCGGAATGTAGTGGTCTTGTTGGAGTTTCAGGACGAGACTGGGGTCGACGGACTGCACTTCGCCGACCAGTCCGAAGTCCCCCTCGTCGTCGCCTTCCAGATCCTTGCCCAAGCTTTTTGCCCAGGATTTCGCCGTGAGCGGTTGTGCCATTAGTAGCCCGCCGTCTTTTCCGCTCAGGCCCACGGACCGTCCTCCATGGCGATTCAGGAGTTCTACGATTTCCATATTGATCTTGCCGGCCAGAACCATCTCCACGATCTCCATGGTGGCTTCGTCGGTGATCCGGACGCCGTGGCGGAATTTGGCTTCGATGCCGAGTCTGGTCAACATCTTGTCGATCTGCGGGCCACCGCCATGCACGATGACCGGATTGAGCCCGACGTATTTGAGCAGGACAATGTCTTCCGCGAACCGCTCCTTCAGTGCCGTCTCGGTCATGGCGTGACCGCCGTACTTAATGACCACCGTTTTGCCCCGGAAGGTGCGGATGTAGGGAAGCGCCTCGATGAGGATATTGGCTTTCTTAATCAGTCGATTCATAGGCTGCTCCTAGTTCTCCGAGGATATACCGGACCCCATTCCGATCCCTTACCGCGGCGCGCACAGGCTTGCGGGCCGTGACTATATCAATTTCATCCAGAAACACAATCCCGCAATGCTTGATTTGGCAGGGATGTCCGCGTCATGTGGTCGTCATATCGGGAGGAATTGATGGCGGTTAAGCTACGGCTCATGTTTTGGGACCGTCTTTTCTGCTCGGAGGAGTCTTTCCGGATTTGGACCGGGGATGAGCGCGGTCATAGACGGCCAGCAGCTGATCGGTCGCCAGATGCGTGTATTTTTGTGTCGTGCTGAGTGAGGCGTGTCCTAACATTTCTTGAATAGAACGAAGGTCCGCGCCTTCGTCGAGGAGATGGGTTGCGTAGGAATGGCGGAGCGCATGGGGGCTGACCGCGCCACCGGCCAGACGACTGGAGTAGCGGGAGACGAGGCGGGCGACACTGCGCGCGGTCAACCGGCCACCCCGGTGGTTGAGAAACAGGGGCGTCGCAGGTCGATTATCCGCGGTCGCCGGCTTCACCGAGGCCCGATAGATCTGTATCGCCTGGAGCGCGACATCGCCGATCGGAACAATTCGTTCCTTCCGGCCTTTTCCACGTAGGTGGACGAGCCCGTCGGATTGGTTGAGATCACCGAGATTCAGCCCGACGGCTTCGCTGACGCGTGCGCCGGTGGAATAGAGCGTTTCCAGTATGGCCCGGTCTCGCAGCGGCAACGCGGTATCCCCTTCAGGAAACTCCATCAAGACATTCGCATCGTCTTTCGTCAGGACCCGCGGCAGGTTCTTGGGGAGCTTCGGGCTTCTGATGTCTTCGGCCGGATTCTTTGCGACGGTTCCTTCGCGGAGATGGAACCGATAGAAACTTCTCAGGCAGGCGAGCTTGCGTGCGAGTGAGGAGGCCTTTTCTCCCTTGCGGTCAAGCCAGTGTAAATAGGCGCGCAGGGATTCCGTGGTTACGTCGCCGATGGGGAGCGAGCGCGGTGTTTGTGGTGTCGGCTGGGATTGAGTGAGAAAGGTCGTCAGCTGTCGGAGGTCTGAGCGGTAATTGCGGATGGTTTCCAGCGATGCCTGACGCTCGACGGTGAGAAAGGTCATGAAAGCGCGGATTGCGTCATCCATCTTTCAAAATCCTCGCGAGCCCGCTGGGCGATGAGTTGCCGTTTCTTCTCTTTGTCCCTGGTCGGTTGGGCGAGAGGCGGGAAGAGGCCGTAATTCGTATTCATCGGCTGAAAATGTTTCGGGTCGGATGAGGCCACATGGCCGACCAGGCATCCATGGGCCGTGGTGGCAGGTGGCGTGACCAAGGGCAGTCCCGCGAGGGCTCGCGCCGCATTGATGCCTGCAAACCCTCCCATGGCGGCGGATTCGGTATAGCCTTCCACGCCGACCAATTGGCCGGCAAAGAATAAGGTGCCGCGCGATTTAAACTGCAACGTGTTCAAGAGCAACTGAGGGGAGTTAATAAAGGTGTTTCGATGCAGGCTGCCGTAGCGGAGGAACTCCGCCTGCTCCAGGCCGGGGATCATGCGAAACACGCGCTTTTGCTCCGGGTAGGTGAGCTTCGTCTGAAAGCCGACCATGTTGTAGCAGGTCCGATGCACGTTTTCGGTTCTGAGCTGGATGACGGCGGTCGGTCTCCTGCCGGTTCGGGGATCTTCCAATCCGACCGGTTTCAGTGGGCCGAAGAGCATAGTTTGCCGACCCCGCTCCGCCATGACTTCAATGGGGATGCAGGCTTCAAAATAGGGTGTCTTCTCGAATTCTTTCGGCTGCACCTTCTCGGCTGCCATAAGTGCGTCGTAAAACGCATTGTATTGCGCGTCGTCCATCGGACAGTTCAGGTAGTCGGCGCCCCCCTTGTCGTAACGCGAGGCGGCAAAGACGATATCCATATTGATCGACTCGGCGTCGATAATCGGGGAGATGGCATCGAAGAAATACAAATGGTGCGATTGCGTCACGGCGCGGATCGACGCCGACAGTTTGTCCGAGGTTAGAGGTCCTGTGGCAATGATGCAGAGGCAATCCGTCGGGATTTCGGTGATCTCCTCATGCAGGATGCGGACGTTCGGATGGCTTTCCAGTGCTTGAGTGATCTTGAGGGAAAATTGATCCCGATCGACGGCGAGCGCCGACCCTGCCGGCACCCGGGCCTGTTCGGCCGAGGCGATAATCAGCGACCCCAGCCGCCGCATTTCCTCCTTGAGGATGCCGGGGGCGTTCAAGGGATCGGCTGACCCGAGTGAGTTGGAGCAGACCAACTCAGCCAAGCCGCCGGTCTTATGCGCTTTCGTCATCTCCTTGGGACGCATCTCGTAGAGCGTCACCTTCGCGCCTCGATTCGCGGCCTGCCAGGCTGCTTCGGAGCCGGCCAGACCACCCCCTATGATGACGATGTCATCTCTCATGCCCACAGATACTCCTCTCAGGGAAAATGGGAAGGACGCATTCTAGAAACCGTGTTTCGGGGAAGTCAAGGCAGCGGCTGCCGGCCATATGCCAACGGCTCGCATCATTCCACTCTTGCAATTGAACCCGCGAATTGCTCCGTGCTAGACTTGGCCCGCATGGGCGATTGGCTCAGTGGTAGAGCGCTTCCTTCACACGGAAGAGGCCACAGGTTCGATCCCTGTATCGCCCACCATGCTGTTTCTGCTTCGAACCCCAATCGCCGCTCGGCCAGGCCTGTTCGATAATTGCCTCGTTCCTAGACAGAATCAGGGATGTCGGCTACACTTCACACTGTATTTCGGGGATCGCTTAGGCCACTGTCGATGGGATCGAACAAAGTGAGGTTACGTATGCGACCAACATCATGGGCAATTGGTGCGGTGCTGACGGCGGTGCTTGCAACAGGATGTACGACGACGAATCAAGCAGGCACAGCGTCAGAAAAAGAGTACAATCCTCCGACAAGTATTTACAACGTGCTGGATAGCACGGCCTTGGTATATTCAGATCCTACGGCAGGCAGCCCGATTAACGACAATCCGATCCGCTGGTTGGGCTTCTTGTTTCACCCGCTCGGCCACGCGGTGGATTATGCAGTGAATCGGCCAATCTATGCCTTGGCCGGCGCCTTCCCGTATTTGTTCGGCTACACAGCCGAAGACAATATGCAGGATAGTCAGCGCCGGTAAGACGGCGCTCGCAGCTCATCACAAAAGCCCGCTCCCTTATCCGGGGGAGCGGGCTTTTTCTTGCCCGTTCGCAAAGCCGCCCGAATTCGTGTAAGTTTCATTGGCCTCAGACTCTGGATTCTTGACCGGAGACCGTATGCCATTGCACCGCCGATTCGGCACACTCGCAATAAGCAGTATTCTATTCAGCCTGATAGCCGGATGTAGCGGTCCGCCGCCTCCGATTCGACCCAATCTTCCCCCGTCCGAGAGTGATCTCGTCCTGCTCAAGACGACGGCAGCGCTGTGCGATCGCAAATCCGAGGTACTGAAGAAAGTACCGCCCAAAACATTCACAGCGAGACCCTGGGGAAGCGGCCAGGAATTGCTCTACTCCGCGGCGCAGAGTCCTTCACATGCCGACGAATCGTACTTCTTCGACGAGGACGGAATGCTCGTGGGGGCAATCTTCATGTTCCCGAGCGGGTTGGAGCTCGAACCCTATCCAGTCTTGAGGAAGACATTACTGGCACTGAAGCCTCAATTGGAGTTCTATTTGAACGTTTCACAGTTGGCAACGAAGGCCAATATGGATTCCAGCGCGATCTTCGACACCGGCGATGAGAAAACCACTGCCGAATATCTTGTGACCGGTAATCGGGAGCATCCCATCTTGCTCACGGCTTCCTTTACTGTTGATCCATACGTCCGGCTTTTCTCGCTCTACAGGCGTGAATTTCTCGATCGGCTCAGGCAGCCGGCTGGCGGCAAGTCGGGAATGAAGATTGAAAGCCAGGGGAGCGAAGACAAAGAACCATTTGCCTCGTTGCAACAGTTCGCCCGGGGGCAGACGGCGCAATTGGCCTATTGCAAGGACAAGGATTACGACATCGCGGCCGACGCCTACCAGAAGTCGATCACGAGCGGCTTTGCCAACAAAGTGTGGATGGCAGAAGCGCACCATCGTTTGGGCGTCTCGTTGGATGCGAAAGGACAGTTTGAAAAGGCGAAGGCTGAAATGCTTCAGTCGCTTGCCATCCGGCCGAATGTTCCGGAAGTGATGAACAATCTGGGGGCCGTCCATAATAAGCTCGGCGAGAAAGCTGCGGCCATGAGTCTATTTGAGAAGGCGGTGATCCTGCGACCGAACTATGCCATGGCCCGGTACAATCTCGCAGAGGCCTACGAGCCGACGAATCCGAAACGGGCTCTCGCCGAATATGAAACATTCCTGGCGCTTGTCGAGGGAATTCCAGAAGAAGAGGGGAGAATTGCCCGGGTCAAGGAGCGATTGAAGGTCCTGAAAAAACCGTGAAGGAGAGACGGGGGATCCCGGGTTACCGGCGGACCCGTTCTTTCTGTTCCTGAAGGGTTTTACACTCGATACAGAACGTCGTGACGGGGCGTGCTTTGAGCCGCTTGTAGGGAATGTCCTCACCGCATTGCTCGCAGATGCCGTAGGTCTGGTTCTTCATCCGATCCAAGGCTTCATTGACCTTCTTGAGCAGCTTCTGCTCGCGTTCCATGATCCGCATGGAAAAGCGCTGATCTTCTTCTGCCGACGCCTGATCACTCACATCAGGTAACGCTTCCGGGGCCTTGTGCTGTGTCAGCACTTCTCCCACTTCTTCAAGCAGGTCAGCGCGCTGTCGTTCCAGGGCTCGTTGAATGTCAGGATACTTCGAACGAATCTTTGAAGAAGCCGATTTCTTGGGAGAGGCCGGTTTCTTGGTTTTGGCGGATACGGTGCGAGCGGCAGTCTTCGTGCGTGAAGAATCGGTACGTGAAGCGGATGTCTTTTTCTGGGGAGTACGTGCCTTCATGGATGCGGGCTCCGATCATCCCGAACGAGCGGGGACTATAGCAGCCGTCCAAAGAATGGGTCAACGGGAATGATGCTGAGGGGCGCGAAGCCTACAAGTCCCGGCGGCCCTCGATCGACTTGAGTAACGTGACTTCATCGGCATACTCGATATCCATGCCGACCGGGATCCCGTAGGCGATACGGGACACACGGGTGACAAACGGCTTGAGCAATCTGGTGAGATAAATCGCGGTCGCTTCCCCTTCAATCGTCGGACTGGTGGCAAGAATGACTTCGTCCACGCCGCCGAGCTTCACCCGTTCAACCAGTTCCTCTGCCCGGATGTCTCCCGGGCCGATGCCGTCGAGGGGAGAGAGAGTGCCCAGCAGAACGTGATAGAGACCGCGGTAGCCGGCGGCCCGTTCAATCGCGTACGTCGTGCTGGGTTCTTCCACGACGAGGATTTTGGTCCGGTCCCGTTTGGGATCGAGGCAGAATTCGCATAAATCGCCTTCGGCAATATTGCGGCATTGCCGGCAGAATGCCAGCCCATCCTTGACCGCGCGGATGGCATCAGCCAACCGGAGCGCGTCCTCACGTTCTGCCTTGAGCAAGTGAAAGGCCAGTCGTTGTGCGCTCTTCTGTCCTACGCCGGGAAGGCGAACCAGTTCTTTCACGAGCCGGGCGAGTAACCCACGTTGATCGATTGACATAGTTGAATCGGTGGTATTCCGTTGAGACGATAATTGAGCGTAATCCGGCGCGTTAAAACAGCCCCGGCATCTTCATCCCGCCCGTCAGGGCCTTCATATCCTGCTCCATCAAGTCCTTCGCTTTCCGGAGCGCGTCGTTAGACGCGGCCAGCACGAGGTCCTGGAGGATCTCCACGTCGCCGCTTTTACCGACTTCGGGATCGATGACGACACTCACAATTTGCATGGCGCCATTGGCCGTCACGGTGACACTGCCGCCGCCGGCCGTGCCGGTGGCGATCTTGGTCGCGGCCTGCTCCTGGATCTTGGCCATCTGATCCTGCATCGCTTTTGCTTGCTTCAAAATGTTCGACATATCGCCAAAGGGATTTTTCATTCGCCGGTCTCCTTCTGTGCCACGGTGCGTACTGCCGCGAGATCCGCACCGAAAATGTCCAGGGCCTGTTTTGCGACCGGAGTCGCTCGCGCCCGCTCAAACAATACCATGCGCTGTTCCTGTTCCTTGGCCGCCCGCACCTGGGCCATCGTGAGTCCCGGCGGATCCGATGCGGACAGCTCGATCACCCGGATGCGAATCGGTTGCCCGACCTGTCGCTCGCAGAGCGTCGACAAGGCACGGAGATTATCTTCCTTTTCCATCATGGAACGGGCCAGCGTCGCCTGTTTCGCAAAGCCGATCGTGACCTGCCCTCCTTCCAGAGAGACAAACCGGCCGGCCTCCAAAAACGGAGCGAAATTGGGAAACGAGGCTGCGACTTCTTCCTGGACCAGTTCCCAATTGAGCGTGGACAATTCCGATGATCTGGCAGGGACGGATGAATCGACCGCCGTCGTGTGCTTCCCATTCGGTGGTGTCGGAGGAGACGAAGCCTTGTCCGGCTTGGAGTCCTGAGGCGGTGAGGCCTGCGCCGGTTGAGTGGTCGCAATCGGCTTCGATGCAACCGGCGTTGCCGGGCGCGCAGTGACGGGTGAGGTGCCGGTTCGCGGGGGCTGTGGTGCTGTTCCAACCGGAGGCGCTGGGCGAGGCGTGGCGACAGTCGTGCCGGAGGCAGGTTTCGCCGTTGGTGGTATGGCCGGGGATGCGGCGCTCGGTTTCTGTGCCAACGGCGATGTTGCCGTCTGGGATGGAGCTTCCGTGCGCTTTTCTTGTTGCCGGACAAGTCTGGTGGCGCGTACCGCCGCTGCTTCCAGCACGAAACGTGGATGGGCGCTGTAGCGCAAGGAATCTTCGGCCTGCGAGAAGATCGTCAGGAGTTCTTGAAGTTGTTCCGGCGTCAGCTTCTTGGCTTCAACGGCCAATTGGTGAATGTCTTCTTCCGTGGCTTCGATCAAGCCGCGCAACTCTGGGCCTGCAGGAACGACCGAGGCGACCAGGAGGTTGCGGAGCAGTTCCACCACATCGGAGCAAAACGCTTTCAGGTCATGGCCCTGATCCAACAGATTGGCGAGTACCGCCAATGCGGCCGGGCTGTCTTGTGCGAGGATTGCCGCGCTCATGCCCTGCACCAGTTCTTGCGGCACGGCGCCGAGCAGCACTTCCAGGTCGGCATGGGCAATCGTTTTCCCGCCGAACGCGACGGCCTGATCGAGCAGGCTCAGCCCGTCCCGCATACTGCCTTCGCTCGCCCGTGCGAGCGCGGTGAAACTGCGATCCTCGATGGTCATGCCGTCTTGCGTGGCGACGTGGCGGAGCCGGTCGATAATCTCCTGACGTGCGATGCGCCGGAAATTGTAATGCTGGCAGCGCGACAGAATCGTCGCCGGAATTTTATGAATCTCCGTCGTTGCGAAGATGAATACGACATGAGACGGCGGCTCCTCCAGCGTCTTTAAGAGCGCGTTGAAGGCCGAATTCGACAACATGTGGACTTCGTCGATGATGTAGACGCGATAGTGCCCGCGAAAGGGCGAGAACTTCACGTTCTCGCGAATCTCCCGCACGTCGTCGACGCTGGTGTTTGAGGCGCCGTCGATTTCCATCACATCGACGGAGGTGCCTTGAGTGATTTCGACGCAGTTGACGCAGGTGTTGCAGGGATGGCCGGTCGGACCCTGCTCGCAGTTCAACGCTTTGGCCAGAATGCGGGCGACCGTCGTCTTGCCGACTCCGCGGGTGCCGGAAAAGAGATAGGCATGCGCGATGCGTTTGGTGTCGACCGCGTTCATCAGCGTCTGAACGACGTGCGATTGGCCGACAACATCATCGAAGGTGCCGGGCCGGTATTTGCGGGCGGAGACTTGATAATCCATTACGAGCGGCTCACGTGCAAACTAAGCGGGGCCAGGTGATCCTGCGGCACACAAAACTGACCGCTTACCGTTGCTTCCTTCCGGACCTGGCGGGGTTCACAGGGTCTTGTTGCACAGGGCCCGGCCCCTAATTCAGGCTGCTGAAAATGTTCTCCGGCGTCGTTCTCAGTCGCGCAGTCCCCTCAACGTACTAAATCAGTACGCCTCGGGGCCTGAACTCCTTGCGGCCTTGCCGGAGACCATTTTGAGCAGCCTGGTACGATCGTGCTTCGACCGAGCAAGTCAGCAAAGGGTCAGGTCGAGCAAGGTAGTAGTATGGCGGAGAGGGTGGGATTCGAACCCACGGTCCCATTGCTGAGACGCATGCTTTCCAAGCATGTCGATTCGACCACTCTCGCACCTCTCCGCGCCCATACGAGAGGCGGGATTGTAGCACTGCGGTCTGGTGGGCGGCAAGGCGAGAACAAGCGGAGGCGGTACGGTATTTGACCCTCTAGGGGGTGTTTCCTATACTGCAGGTTGGAATTGGAGGTGCAGGATGAAAATCATGATCGGTATTGGTGTGTCGATCGCGGTGCTGGTCGGGGTGGCGCTGCTCCTTCCGTTCATCGTCGATCTAAACAAATATCAAGATCAGTATCGCCCTCTGATCGAGGACGCGTTGAATCGCAAGGTGACCCTTGAGGATATTCGTTTGACCATCTGGCCCAGGCTGGGCGCGCGGGTGGCGGGATTCACGGTCATCGAGGATCCGGCCTTCGGGACCGGTCTGTTTGCCTCTCTGTCTTCGGTCGATGTCGGAGTCAAGCTGATGCCCTTGCTGAGCGGCAAGGTCGAGGTCGAGGAGATCACGCTACGCGAGCCTGTGATCACGGTCATCAAGAACAAGAACGGGGTGCTGAATGCAGCGACGTTGGGGCGTAAGGGAGTGGCTGCGTCGGAGACGCCGTCGCGCGC
>JACOEJ010000027.1 GCA_024998645.1 Nitrospira sp. | reverse complement strand
CCTGACAGGCTGCAATATCCTGCGCCGCCCCTTCCTTCCCGCTCAATTGCAGATGTTTGTTCGACCGCAACACCGGCCCCGGCGCCGCACAGGCCCCAAGACTTATCAGCAACATCACCACAACACATGTCCGCCATCGTGGATTCGACACAGCTAGCACCCTCCGATTCCTTTTCTTTTCTCTTAGCCGGATAAATCGGAGGGTCTCCGACTGCGCGCATTGTCCGAGCACATTCTGATCGTGCGCGGACAGCGAGCAAGGAGACCCTCCGATTCACCCGGCCTTCCCCCTCACTGCCACCCCGTCACTTCATACCCCTTCTCGTGCAGACAACGATTCACAAAATTCGTATAGGCCTCCGGCGGATGGGATGGTCCGAATGTGGCGCTGAAGATCCCTGTCAGCAGCCCCCAAACTGCCCCGCTCGCGGCCCCGATCGCAGAGCCCCGCCCGGCCGCACCCGAGATGGCGCCGCCGACCGCACCGGCAGCTGCGCCGATGCCCGTCCCGGCTGCCGTGCTTCCGGTCACACGTCCGGCCTTGCCACTGCCCTCTTCCGCACCCGCGGACTCGGCCAATTGCTTGCAAGCTTCAATGTCCTGTTCCGCAACATCCTTCCCGACAGATTGAAGATGAGGATTGGGATACAAGACCGGCTTCGCGCTGGAGCAGCCTGACAACATCAGTACCAGCAATCCAACCCCCAACCTGACCGTCGGCGTCATGATTCTCTCGATCCACTCACGGGCAATCCAAGTCGCGCCAGAACATCCCTGGCTGCACACCGTTTCAATAACACCCGCTTGTGTCGACCTGACGTCCCGGCCAAAATCTCAATGTTCGAAGGAGCCAGGTCCAAACGTTGCGCCAAAAACGCAACCAGAGCCTCGTTGGCTTTTCCATCCACCGGGGGTGCGGCCACACGGATTTTGATCGCACCGCCATGGATACCGACACATTCGGTTCGTGACGCCTTGGGTTGCACGTGAATGGTGAGAATCGCGCCGTCCTTCGTGTCCTGCAGGATCGGATGAGTCATGCGCGGAAGGGAATCCGTGGTGGCAGACGCTAAAAGATCGCCTTAACGAGCTCATGAATACTGCGCTGCATATCCCCGTCGTCAGTGATGGGGCGGGCAATGGCGACATCGCAGGCCTGCTCGGGTGTGACCCCCTGCTTGATCAATGTTCCGGCATAGATAAGCAACCGGGTGCTCACGCCCTCTTCCAACCCATGGTTCTTGAGGTTGCGGACTTTCCCGCCGAGCTTCACAAGCTTCTCGGCGATCTCGCGGCTCACCCCAGCTTCACGCTCGACCACGGTGGTCTCAATGGCCGCCGAGGGATAGTCGAACTCGATCGCCATGAACCGCTGCTTGGTGCTTTGTTTCAAATCCTTGAGAACGCTTTGATAGCCGGGGTTGTAGGAGATCACGAGCATAAAGTCATCCGCCGCCTCGATGATCTGGCCCTTCTTTTCAATCGGCAGCACCCGACGATCGTCGCTGAGCGGATGAATGATCACCGTTGTGTCTTTCCGCGCCTCGACCACCTCGTCGAGATACACAATCGCTCCATGCTTCACGCCGACGGTCAAGGGGCCGTCCACCCACACCGTTTCCTGCCCCTTCAACAGATAGCGCCCGACCAGATCGGACGCGGTGAGATCTTCATGACAGGCGACGGTAATCAGCGGCCGGCCCAGCTTGTGCGCCATATGCTGCACGAATCGGGTCTTCCCGCACCCGGTCGGCCCCTTCAACATCACCGGCATTTTGCTCTTGGCGGCAATCGTGAACAAACCGACCTCGCCACGCACCTCGGCGTAAAACGGTTCCCGGTCAATGCGAAAGGCCTGAATATCGAGTTCGCGTCCTGGCTGACTCATAGCTGATCCATCCTACTGTGAAGTATTTTGGGGCACGATAAACGGAACCGAGGGGGAAGATCAAGCCGATCGGCGGGAGGTCAGGCCGCCATGCTAGGCCACCTTCACACCGTCTAACACTTCACGGACCTTCTGAACCAACACGTTCGGGGTAAACGGCTTCTGGAGAAACGCGGTGTCCCGCTTGATCCCGCCTTGCGCAAATACGGGATGATCGGGGTAGCCCGACATATACAGCACTTTGATTTCCGGCCGGACCGACGTGAGTTTTTCAGCGACTTCCGGACCGCTCATCTGAGGCATCACCACATCAGTCAGCAAGAGATGAATCGGACCGAGATGCCGGGTGCCGGTCAGCAAGGCTTCAATCCCGTGACGGGCCTCCAGCACCGTATAGCCATGCAACCGCAACGTCTCATGGACCAACCCCCTCACCGCCGGTTCATCCTCGACAAGGAGAATCGTCTCGCGCCCATGCACGCGATCGGCATTTGCGGGCGCGGCTTGGCCGGTCTGAGCCGTCCCATCCACTCGCGGGAAGAAAATCTTAAACGTCGTTCCTTTATCGATCTTGCTCTCGACTCCGATCGTACCGCCGCTTTGTTTCACAATGCCATAGACCGTCGACAAGCCCAACCCGGTGCCTTTGCCCTTCGCCTTCGTGGTGAAAAATGGTTCGAAGAGATGCGACTGCGTCTCCTCACTCATTCCCTGCCCGGTATCCTTGACGGCCAGGAGCACATAGTCGCCAGGTTCAAGCGGCATCGTCTCCCGGCGCGGCCCCTTACCGATCGAGACATTCCGCGTTTCGACGGTCAAACGGCCTCCGGTCGGCATCGCATCGCGGGCATTCACCGCCAGATTCATCACAATTTGTTCGATCTGTCCCGGATCAGCCTTGATGGCTCCTAAACTTTGATCAAGCTCAGAACAGAGTTCGATGATATCCTCGCCCAACAGACGCCGCAGCATCCCATCCATATTCGTGACAATCGCGTTCAGATCGACCACTTTCGTCGCGACAAACTGGCGGCGGCTGAACGCCAGGAGTTGACTCGTCAGACCGGCCGCACGATCCGCGGCTTTCTTGACCTCTTCCATTTCGCGCTTGGCCGGATCGCCGGCTGCCAGGCGACCCAAGATCAATTCGCTATACCCTCGAATCACCGTCAGCAGATTGTTGAAGTCATGCGCGACGCCGCCGGCGAGTCGCCCCACCGCTTCCATCTTCTGCGATTGCCGGAGTTGCGCCTCGGTCTGCTGCAGCGCGTCTTCCGCCTTGGTGCGCTCGCCGAACTGGCCGATTTTGAGTCCGATATCCGTGACCATTTTCAACAGCTCGTCATCCGGTTCCCGCACATACCGGCTGAAGAACTCAATGACACCCTCAATCTCGCCGGCGATTCGAATCGGGAACCCGAACCCTCCATGCAGCCCGACCTGAGCCGCCACATCGGTCCGAAGGAATTGAGGGTCGAGTGCTACATCCGGGATCCAACAAGGCTGACCGCTCGCCCAGATCCGTCCCGGCAACCCTTCCCCTGACGCGAACGACTGGTGCCACGCCGCCAGCGCAAAGGCATCGCCCTGAAACGTCGGAGTCTGCCATTGATCCAGGCACCGGAGCACATTGGTCTGTTTATCGAACCGCCAAAACACGCCGAGGTCCCATTCCAGGCTTTCGCCGACCGCCTGAATGATCTTGGGTACCGCCTCTTCCAATGTCGCTGATTCGGACAAGACCCGGGTTACCGCGTATTGCGACGCCAACCGCCGCTCGGCTTTCCGCCGATCGGTGATATCGCGCACAAACGCGCTGAAAATATACGCTTCGCCGATCCGGGCCGGAGACACGGACAATTCCACCGGGAACTCCCGGCCATCATGATGCCGTGCCGTGATTTCGATCCGGCGATTGAGGATCGGCCCGACGCCGGTCCGGAGAAACTCCCGAAGCCCGTGGTTATGCGCCGCGCGGTCGCGTTCAGGGATGACCGTCTCCGATAAGATCCGCCCCAGCACTTCGTCGCGAGACCAGCCGAAAATCGCCGCCGCCTGGGCATTCCAATCGGTAATGACGCCCGCCGCGTCGATGGTAATCACCCCGTCGAGCGCCGTATCGACAATGGCGCGATTGCGCTCCTGGCTCTGGAGCAGGGCGGCTTCAGCCGCACGCGCCCAGGCACTCTCCTGTTGGGCCTGGCGATACTCCGCCCGCAGCCGCACGGTCGACCACAACAGCAACACCAGAAGCGGGAACCAGATGACCAGCGCCGCACCGCCGACCTTCCAGAGCACGACGGAGCGTATCGGCGCCAGAATCGCGTCGCGGTCGATCCGCACCAGCACCGTCCAGCCCAGACCGGGAAATTCTCCATAGCCCTTCGTCACCGCGTAACCCGTAACGACCTGCACATGCCGACGGAGATGCTCTTCGATCACATAGCCCGGCTCCCCCGCCTGACTCAGCTTCACGGAAGGTAATCCCAGTTCAAGCAGGTTGATCTTTTCTTGTAACGGAACCTTCGAATCGACGAACACCTCGCCGGATTTCGCGAGCATCTGATATTCAACCGCTCCCCCAAACCCTTCGCGCCGTTGGAGCGACCGGATGGTCCGCGTCGTGACGTTCTCTAACACCGGCACCGCCACCCGCGTGGTGATCACCCCTAAGAACGTCCCTTCGGCATCAAGAATTGGCGCCGTAAAGGCCACCATTCCCATTTCCTGATCGGCCTCATGCCGCGCCACATCCCCCACCAGGACCCGCCGAGACTCGTGCGCACCTCGAAACCACTCGCTCTGGCTGAAATCCTTTCCAATCAGGACGTCTTCCGTTGAGGCAATCATGACGCCCTGCTGATCCGTGACGCCCAGCCAGTGATACATCGGCGAGTAGGCCGTCTTCATCCATGCCAGGTAGCTGCCGAGATGCTGCCGATCCGACGAACGAAGCGCAAAGGCACGGGCCATCATGTTCACATCGCCATAGCGCTCAAACAACAACCGGTCCAATTTGTCCGACACTTCCGCCGCCGCGAGCGTCAACTGTTCTCCCGAGGCCCACACCAACCGCCGCTCCACATATCGTAGCAGCACCGCCCCGATGCCAAGCGCGAGGATCGTGACCAAGACGATCAGAAGCGGAAGCCACCCGTAGCGGCGTGAGGACTGCGCAAGTGGTGAGGCGACAGGGAAGCTCATGGCTGCAACGGACTCGCAATCCAACTCTTGATCGTGGCCACTGGATGGTACGCCTGCTTGGCGGCTCTGAGACCGGGAAGACCGGCATCGTCCATGGCATTGATATACTCGGCGCCGCCGCGGCGCGCTACGCGGCAGGTCTCGCGAAACAGATACTGCGCCAAACCGGGCACAGACCGGTCGGCGACTTCGACCAGCACGGCGAAGGTCCCGGGCGTGAGCCGGTAGCCAAACGTATAGCCCACCACCAGATCCTCCACGCAGGCCACGGTGCCGGCGAGCCCCAGCCGATCACCCAGCGCCCAGACCAGTTCATGGGCCGCTTCAGCATCCTCTAAAAGATAGCGTCCCATCGTATCCAGCATTCCCTCTCGCTTCTGTGAGACCCATCGACGGAACAGATCACGACACGCGGGCTGATCAGCCACCGTATAAGGACGGAGTATCACCGACGCTGTTCGTTCGACCCGATTGCAGAGCGCACGTTGTGACTTATAGGAATCTCCAGCAAGCTGCGCCAGCGAGTCGGTCCGGTACAGATAGTCCGGGGATTTGTCCGACCATTGCAGATGACTGCCGGCGAGACGAGCCTTCTGATGATCCGTTATGTTCTCGATCCGGCTGACTGGAGAACCATTATTCCATTGATGCAAATCGGCTAACCCCTCCCTCACCGACTCTTCAATCGGTTTTGGCCCAAGCGGGGGGAGCGGCATAAACCAGCCATCGGGAGAATGGGCGAACAGGAAGAATACACCGTCCCGCTCCATCCACCAATAGGGCAGTGTCGTGGCCCATATATAGTGATACACAAACGCGTAGGCCGCTAGTGCCTCATGGCCTGGACATTCGGACCTCTCCAACGCCTGCATCATCCGGGGCGCATCCTCCAGCCGAAGCGGACGGAGACGCCGGTCCGGCTGATGAAGACGTAGGCGGCCCGTCACCTCCGGCAGCGAGGCGAGCACGATCACATCCTCCTGGAACCGCCCGATGAGACGCGGATTGTTCGCAAGAAGCCGGAGCGTAGTCTCCCGCTGAAGGAGCGCATGAACCAGCTCAGCATGCCGGTGAATTTCTGTGGGAACGGCCTCCCGCATGAAGGGACATTTGGTATCCCAGCCTAATTCGACCTCGGTGCCATCCTCGCTCCACATCAGCGCCAACGGATAGAGCTGGCAATCAAGCGGCCGGTGATTATAGATGCCACAGCGTGAGGTTGCCGGATCGAAGGCAGGACACAGATATCCGTCGCTCTGCGAATCTTTGACAAGCGCAATTTGAGATCCGGCGGGATCCGTAAACAGCGCGGGCGACAGTCCCTGCGCTACCGCAGCCCCGATTTCATCCCGCGTAAAGTAGGGTCGAAGAAAACTGTCCGATTCAGGGAACCGGCAACACACATCGCATTGCACACACACGGAACCGGGAACAAATTGCGGCAGTGGATCGGACAGGCTCACGTGGGATTTGGCCTCCAACTGATCAAGCGCCATGACGGCCCATCATACGATGGGCTTGACCACCGAGCAAGGAACGGTCACTCGTCCACACATTCCATAGCCCCCTCAGAATGCTCCTCTGCAGCGATCTATCCCGCAGGCCACGGAACGGCCAACGGCACGAAAGCCCCTTGTCCACCCCTGCCCCTCGTGGTAGCATCCCCTGCGCACGTCCTCTGCATCCTGAGACTCGCACAACACCCCACTAAGGAACAGTCCTTTGGCTCACGCACCGTCACCCTGTTCGTCCCTGGCGCCGGACCTCGCCATCCGCCGCTGCGCCGACATCCGCGCTCAGTTGGAAACCGCCGGCCTCTTTGCCTCGGTTGCCGCACCACAGGCGACGAATTCCTGGCGAGTCAGCCCCTGCCCGCTCTTTCTCTCACAGGAACAGATGGCGTTCTTCACCAAACTGGGCCCACAACTCCTGGCCTTCTACCGGGCTCACAACCGCCTCTATCTCGAAAGCGTGAAAGGGTCTCAGCCGAAATGGGTCGCGCAGTACCTCGACCAGGGCAAACCCGAAACGTTGATTGCCTATAGCAGGATGAAACGCTTTCGCGACGACCTGCCCGCAGTCATACGACCGGATGTCATTCCCACCCAGGACGGCATGGTCATCACCGAACTGGACTCGGTCCCGGGCGGGATCGGCCTGACCGCTTGCCTGTCCGCCATCTATAACGGCCTCGACGATATCCCTCTGCCTCTCATCGGCGGCCGCGACGGCATGGTGCGTGGATTCGCCGCCATGTTGAAGGCGATCCAGCGGGAACGGACCGGCTGCATCGCCATCGTCGCGTCTGAAGAGGCCAAGGAATACCGGCCGGAAATGACCTGGCTGGCCGCCCGACTCCGTGAGCAGGGCCTGCACGCCTATTGCGTGGAACCGCGGGACGTACGATTTACAGAAGAGGGCTTACGGCTTCGGACGGAAACGGGGGAAGAGCCCATCGCCGTGCTCTATCGTTTTTATGAACTGTTCGATCTCTTGAATATCCCGAAAGCCGAGTTGATCCAGTACGCCGCCAAAAAAGAATGGGTGTCAGTGACGCCACCCTATAAACCAGCCTTGGAAGAAAAATCGGCCTTTGCACTCCTGCACCATCCGGTACTCCGGCCATTCTGGGAAAAGGAACTCGGCGAAGCCACTCTGCTGGACCTCACAACCATTATGCCGCGCACCTGGCTGCTCGACCCGGCGCCGATTCCGCCGACCGCCACGATTCCGGGGTTGCGCATGGGCGACCGAGCGGTGACCAATTGGCGCGATCTCGCCGCCGCCACACAAAAAGAACGGCATTACGTGATCAAGCCATCAGGATTTTCTGAACTGGCATGGGGCAGCCGGGGCGTCTCGGTCGGACACGATCTCCCGCAAACCGAATGGGCCGCCGCCATCGATCATGCGCTCGCGTCGTTTCCGACGACGCCCTACATTCTTCAGGAATTCCATAAGGGCCGCATCTACGAACTCGACTACTGGGATCCGACGGCAAACCAGCTCGTGCGGATGAACGGACGGGCGCGCCTGTCACCGTACTATTTTGTGGCCGACGGCAAAGCCGAATTGGCCGGGATTCTGGCTACCATCTGTTCCGCGGAAAAGAAAATCATCCACGGGATGAAAGATGCCATCATGGTCCCCTGCGCGCTGCAGCAATCGTAGCGTAGGGCCCACTCGCTTTTCCCCAAATGCCTCATTCCACTTTTACTGTTTTCCATGGTAGCCTAAGGCCATCATGACACTCACGCTCTATCATGTCGACTGGTGCCCTGACTGCGAAGTCGTCCGCGATAAGCTGACGGAACTCGGCGTGTCCTACAACGGCATCATCGTCCCCGATATCCGCCCGATGCGGAAACAGGTCCATGAAGTCTCAGGCCAATATTATGTGCCCGTGCTCACAGACGGAGACACCGTCCTGACCGAGACACACGACATCTTGGCCCACCTCGACACTCACTATGCCAAGACATCCTCGTAGGCCTATCAAGAATCCTTACCTTCCCGCACGATCGGCGACAGGGTGTGTCCACCCCTGCTGCAAGTGGTTTCATCTCTTAAACAGGAGGCCATGACGCCCGTGGAGGAATGGAGACGAATACTCGCTGAGAGCATCGTGAAGCCGAAAGATCTGGCTGACCGGTTTGGACTCGACGAGAAAGAAATAGAAGCCATCGTCGGTCCGTATCCCATGCGGATCACCCCGACCGTCCTCGGGACGATGAAGGAAAAAGGCGACGCCATCTGGAAACAGGTGGTCCCGGAGATCGCGGAGCTGGACGATATCGATGCGGAAGACGATCCGCTCGAAGAAGACCTGATGAGTCCGGTCCCTCACCTCGTCCACCGGTACCCCGACCGCGTCCTCCTCATGGTCACCAACCAATGTCCGATCTACTGCCGCTTTTGCACCAGAAAACGGCTGGTGGGGAAGCCGGGCTTTCTGAAGAAGGGCGAACTGGATCGCGCCATCGCCTATCTGCGCGAACATACCGAAGTGCGGGACGTCATCCTTTCGGGGGGTGATCCGCTGCTGCTTCCCGACTACCTCCTGGAGCGGATTTTTAAAGCGTTGCGGAGCATCCCGCATCTGGAACTGATTCGCATCGGATCGCGAGTCCCCGGCACGCTACCGGAACGGATTACCCCGAAGTTGTGCGAACTCGTCAAAAAGTACCATCCGATTTATATGAACCTGCACTTCAACCACCCGGACGAACTCACGCCGGCCGTGAAAGCCGCCTGCGGCATGCTCGCGGATGCCGGTGTGCCGCTCGGAGCACAGACCGTTCTGTTGAAAGGGGTCAACGATGACCCCGAGGTGATGAAGCGCCTTGTCCACCAACTGCTCCTGGCCCGGGTCAAGCCGTACTACCTCTATCAAGCGGATCTGACCAAGGGCACCAACCATTTCCGCACGTCGGTTGAGACCGGCCTCAACATCATCAAGGCCCTTCAAGGTCACACCAGCGGGATGGCCGTCCCGCACTTCGTGATCGACGCGCCCGGCGGCGGAGGGAAAATTCCGCTCCTCCCCAGCGACTATCTGGTGCATCTGGATGAAGACGGCGCCGTGCTGCAGAATTACGAGAATAAGACGTTCCACTATCCGCAACCGAAACCGGGCAATGGACGCGAACTCCCCATGGTCGGTGCGCATCCGGGATGGGGTTCCTGCGGGAACGATCATGAGGAGGCGTAAGATATCGTGAGCCGTCGCGCCACCAACGGAATTCTTCCCTATCAGGACATCAAGCAACTGATCGCCACCGGTGCCCTCACGGCCTCCCCCGCGATCGAAGACCGGCAGATTCAACCGGCCAGCCTCGATCTGCGCCTGGGACGTAAGGCCTACCGCCTGATCAGCAGTTTTCTTCCGGAACTTTCCCCGATTTCCTCACGGCTCGACGTGCTCGACTTTTATCAATCAGATCTCGTCATGTACGAGATGGATTTGACGGAAGGGGCCATCCTGGAAAAAGGGCACGTGTACCTGGTACCGCTGCTGGAACATCTGAAACTCCCTAAAAA
The DNA here is from genome assembly GCA_024998645.1 of Nitrospira sp. Classification (GTDB taxonomy): domain Bacteria; phylum Nitrospirota; class Nitrospiria; order Nitrospirales; family Nitrospiraceae; genus Nitrospira_D. Next base: position 26,240 of record JACOEJ010000027.1, on the reverse strand, counting down.
TCTGCGCGCCCGGGCCAATCCGAAAAGCACCACCGGCCGGCTTGATGTCTTTACCCGTGTCGTGACGGATTTGAATGCGGGCTTCGACGAAATCCGGGCCGGGTATCATGGCCCGTTATTTCTCGAAGTCGTGCCTCGTTCGTTCGCTGTCAAAGTCCGCACCGGCCAGTCGCTGAATCAGATCCGGTTCGTCCGCGGCGAAGCGACCGTCAGCGACGCGTCGTTGAAGACGCTGCACAGCAAATCCCCGCTGCTCTATCACAATAGCCCCACCAGGAAAGCGCTGGGGCAACGCGAGTTCCGCGCCGAGCGCGGGCTCTTCCTGCGCATCGATCTGAAGGGCGACGACCGGACGGACTCGCGCATCATCGGCTATCGAGCCAAGAAGAACAGCCACGTCATCGATCTGGCCAAAGTCGGGCACTATAGCGCCGCGGATTTTTGGGAGCCGCTCTATCGCCACCGGCATGACAGCCTGCTCCTGGAACCGGAAGAGTTTTACATTCTGGCCTCCAAGGAACGCATTCGTGTGCCGGCCGGATACGCCGCTGAGATGGTCGCGTACGAAGCGGCCTGCGGAGAACTGCGCACACACTACGCCGGATTCTTCGACCCGGGCTTCGGGTATGGAGCGGAAGGAGAGATCAAGGGCACGCAGGTGGTGCTGGAAGTCCGCCCCCACGATGTGCCGTTCCTGATCCACGACGGGCAGACATTTTTTAAGGTTGTATATGACCGCATGCTCGACGTACCCTCACAGCTCTACGGCACCACGTTAGGATCGTCGTATCAAGGGCAAGCGCTCACACTCAGTAAACATTTCAAAGTGTAACCATGGCACCGACAGACCTCCCGACAAAAGATCCCGCTCCGGCCTCATCGCCGGGCCACGTGGACGGCGAGACCAGTGAGGACAAGCAGCTCAGCGTCGCCGGCATGATGACCGGCACCGCGCTGATCTTCATCGGCTTTCTGAATGTCTTTCTGTCGATCAGCGGCGGATTCGAAATCAATGCCGTCCCGCTGTTGATCTACTTCGGCGGCGTCGCCGTCTGGGCGAACGCGGTGATCGAGAACCCCACCTGGCGCTACAGCATCATGATCGGCGCCATCGCGATCGGATTGGGCTTCTTCCACTATGGCGAAGTGCTCTTCTGGCACAAACAAGTCGTCTTCTGGACCACCGTGGTCGTCGTCATGTACTTCATGTTCAGAGAACCGAAAACACCGGACCGATAAGACCGCTGTCCGCCGCCGGCGGACATTCTCAACAACCTGCCCAGATGACCATCGCCGTCATCATCCCCACCCTGAACGAATCCTCGACCATTGCGCGCACGCTGACGCGCACCGTCGCATTGGAATTCGACGAGATTGTCGTCAGTGATGGCGGCAGCACCGATTCCACGCTCCAAATGGTCCAAGCCTGCTGTGCCAGAGTCCCGGCCGTGCGGCTGGTCACCGCACCGAAAGGCCGCGCCCGCCAACTGAATGAAGGCGTCAAGGCCTGCCGTAGCGACATTGTGCTGTTCCTCCATGCCGACACGGAACTTCCGCCGCATGCGAAAACGGTCATTGAATCCACCTTGAAGAATCCTCAGATCGTCGGAGGCCGGTTCGATGTCCGCTTCGACCGGCCCTCCCGCTGGGGCACGATCATCGGCTGGTTTATGAACCGGCGCTCACGGCTCACCAGGATCGCCACCGGCGACCAAGCCATCTTTGTCCGCCGTCAGGTGTTTGAACAGATGGGCGGTTTCCCTGATATTCCGCTGATGGAAGATATTGAATTCAGCCGGCGATTGAAACGCCAGGGACCAACCGCAACGCTCACCGACTGCGTCACGACTTCGTTTCGTCGTTGGGAGAAAAACGGCCCGCTCCGCACAATCCTCTTGATGTGGACCCTGCGCTTCCTGTATTGGCTGGGGGTCAGTCCCGCTCGACTCAACCAATGGTATCGTGCAGTCCGATAAGCTATGAACAAGCCAACACCCAAATCATCTCAGTCTGCATCAACACAGCCACAGTCCGCCGCCCTGGTGATCTTCGCGAAAGCACCTGTCCCGGGCCAGGTAAAGACACGCCTCTGTCCCCCGTTGACGCCGGACGAAGCCGCCACCCTTCACGGCAGCTTTGTCATCGACATGCTCGAACGCACCAAAGTCGCCACCACAAAACTGAAGTTACCCTTCGATCGTTATCTGGCCTGCGCGCCATCATCCACACTTGTCTTCTTTCAAATTATGGAAGAACGGCAAAGCGTGAAGTTGATCGATCAAGTCGGCGACGATCTGGGTGCGCGCATGCGGCAGGCGTTCGCGACCCTCTTCGGGAAGGGCTATCAACGCGTCTTCATCGTCGGCACCGATGTCCCATCGCTGCCGCTCGATCATTATAAGCAGGCCCTGGCTCTGCTGGATGTCCACGACGTCGTCTTAGGACCGGCACTGGACGGCGGATATTATTTGATCGGCCTCAAGCAACCCAGACCTGAACTCTTCGCCGACATTGCCTGGTCGACAGATCGCGTGCTCGCCGCGACTCAGGAGAAAGCCGCCAGCCTCGGCTTGAAAGTGGCGCTGATTCCTTCCTGGCGCGATGTCGATACCATCGACGATCTTCAAGCATTGATCGACGCCAGCGCCGCGGACGCAAAGAAACCGAAAAATGAACAGGCCTTTTCATCACGCACCGCCGGCGCTCTCCAGCATCTGGCCAAGGGCCTGCGGACGAAGACATAACCACCACTTTCACCACGGACATCGACCATGAACGAATGCGTGGCACTCATCACCGGCGGAGCGAAAGGCATCGGGCGTGGGATAGCGCTCGACCTGGCTGCACAGCATTGGAAAGTCGCCATCTGCTACCGCACGAGCGAACCTGATGCGCAAAAGACCGCGCTGGCCATCACGGAACGGGGCGGGCAAGCGCTGGCCATCCGCTGCGATGTGTCAGACCCGGTTGCAGCGAAGAATCTCGTGACTCAGGTCGAACAGAAGTGGGGCCAAATTGATGTCCTCATTAACGGCGCTGGCCCCTACCATCGCATCAATCTGTTCGAAGAAACGGTCGAGGGGTGGAATGAGATGTTCGATGGCAATCTCCATCCCATCTTCTATCTGGCCAAAGCGGTTGCCCCAGGGATGAAAGCCCGCAAATCCGGCCGCATCATCAACTTCAGCATGGCCAACGCCGATCAGATGATCTCGCAGCCTGACGTGACGGCACACTACATCGCCAAAGCCGGGGTGCTTATCCTGACCCGGACGTTGGCCAAGTTACTCGCACCACACGGTATCACCGTAAATGCTATCTCGCCCGGATTCATCGATTCGGGCAGCGCGCCGCCTGAAGAATTAGCCGGCATGACGAAACGTATCCCGGCCGGCTATATCGGCACCGTCGACGACACCGTCGCAGCCGTGCGATACTTATTGAGTGAAGAGGCGCGCTACGTGAACGGAGCGAACATTCAGATCAGCGGTGCATGGGGGATATAAGGGAGTGGGACTGTCCCCATGGAGGTTTCTTGCTCACTGAACGCGCACCAGGAACAATCGAAGTATTAGATTAAGGTCAGTGCTCGCTCAATGTGCGCAGGGAAACCGCCACGGGGACAGTCCCAGAGAGAGAGGGGGGGGAGACTAGAAGAAATGAAAACCGATCAAGAACGCGAAGCCCATCATCGATTTGTCCAAGCGCTCCAGCATGAGCATCTGACCTGCTCCAAGCCCGGTTGCGGCGGAGCGATGGATATCGTCGATCTCACTCCGCATAACGCCCGCATTAAGACCTATGAAGCGACCTGCGAGCGCTGTCACTTCGTCGAAAAGATCACCGGCAAGGAAGAACACCTGCCAGCGTGGGACGTGGCCTCGATCACCATGATGGCGGAGGTGCATCTCCTCCACGACCAGCCGACCTGTCCCTTCGACGATACGCCCATCACCTTTATCTCCATGCCGAATCCCAGACGGAAGGCCCGTTACCGGCTCGCCTGCTTCTACTGCGGGCGCCACACTGAGATGAACTGGCCCCCGCCTGAAGCCAAAGGGTAGACTCGTCTTCTCCCTGCGCACTGTAGCAACCGCGTGGAGCCGAAAAAAAACCGGCGGCGCACTCGATGAGTGCCCGCCGGATCTTTGCTCCAGACACTGGAAGCTTCACCCGTATCTACTTGCCGAACGCCTTCTTCAGCAGCGGCTCCATCTCGCCCTTCTTTTCCATCGGGTCGAGAATGTCGGTGTCGCCATAGAACGTCCCGTCGATGAACACCTTGGGCAACGTCGGCCAGTTGGTCATCTTGGTGAGGGCTTCCCGCTTGGTCGGCTGCGAGAGCACATCGATCAGTTCATACGGGTACCCGTATTTCTCGAAAAACTGCATCGTCTCCCGCGTGAATCCGCACATCGGCATGGTCTTCGTCCCCTTGCCGTAGATCAGAATCTTATGCGCTTTCACTTCCTTCTGAATCTCGTCTTCTATCGGTTCGGCCATCGTATCCTCCTATGCTTCGTCTTTAGTGCGGGCAGTCAACTCTAGCGCATGAATACGCCCATCCTTCAAAGGCACATCCAGCGCCTGATAGATGAGCCGGTGCCGATCCAGAAGATTCTTCTCCCGAAACGCCTCCGACACCACCATCACTTTCAAGTGATCCATCGTCCCGGTGCGATCGGTGACCGTCACCGCCGCATCCGGCATGCTCTTCCGGATAAAGTCGGTCAACACATCTGGTGTAATCACAAGCCCCCTCTTCTGTTACTCATCGATACCCTAGCCGAAATCAGTTCGGAAAGGCAATCCGTTCAATCCCGCAAAAACCTGACGATTCGTTTACACAATGGCCTCGTACCCTCATTGAATCAGAAGACAGTATCCCTATGGGTTCCCTCTACCAGCACACTTCTGTGGTCACCCCTCCCCCGGCCATTTTCTCACTGACATCCACACATCTGATCAATACACCGCGTGCTGGTGCATTTCAGCAAGTGGTGGTGGCTGTCAGCCAATCCTCCCCCACAGCTTTGCAAGCATGCTCAACAAATCACTGAATTGTCAGCATTGTGCCGTCTCGATTACAGGGCACAATGCTTGCGGTACAGATCTGCAGAAACTGGAGCCCACCCAATGAATCAACCGGTCACCCCCATCAACCACCCCTTACCGAGGAGGCAGCCATGAGTGAATTCAAATCCGGATTCTTTGTCGGAGGTGAGAATTGCAACGGTCGCGTGTTGGTCGTGGACGATGAGCCGGATATTCGCAAAGTGGTCCGCATGACCTTACAGAAAGCCGGATATGAAGTCCTTGAAGCGGAAAACGGCGAGAAGGCCATCGAGACCATCAACAGCGGAGAGAACCGCCTGTTGCTCGACGTGATGGTCTGCGACATCCGGATGCCGAAAGTGAACGGCATCGAAGCGATCGCCTACTTCCGTCAAAACTACCCGCGGGTACCGTTGATCGTCCTCACGGGATTCCCGGATACCGACATGGCCACCTCGCTTCTGCGACAGGGTGTGGTCGACTATCTCGTGAAACCCGTCGAGGGAGAGAAACTCAGGGCCGCCGTCGCCCGCGCGATGGAACAACGGGAACTGGCTCCGTTGTGATCAAGGTCTCTGAAACCGGACCAGAGAGTGACCGAGCAGGGAGGGGCGGATCCTGCCCCTCCCCGCCTGCTCCGACCGACCGGAAGGGAGTCATGCTGAGCAAATCCACTGCCCCGACAAGAGTGGCAATCCTCGGTGCCGGACGAGGCGGCACCGCACTCCTCGATCTTCTGCACCAGATCCACGCCATTGATGTGGTTGGTATCGCTGACCGCGACCCCCGAGCCCCCGGCCTGCAGCGCGCGCGTGAATTGCACATTCCCGCCCTTACCAACCTCACCGATCTGATCGCCCGTCATGACCTGCATATGATCATGGACGTCACAGGTGATCCAGGCATGGAACGAACGCTCCGGGAGCAGGTGAATCAGGAGATCGAAATCCTGAGCGGCCCTGCCTCCCGTATCCTCTGGGAACTCGTGCAACACCAAGCCGCGCTGCAAGCGGAGCTCTTGCACGCCGAAAAACTGGCGGGGATCGGCTCATTTGCCGCCGGCATTGCGCATGACATCAACAACCCGTTGCAACTGATTCTCGGCCTCGCAGAAAATCTGATCGACGAGCAGGATCTCCATGTCGTTCACGAGCAGGCCAAAGACATCGTCGAAGCCGTCAAACGAACGACCGCCATTTGCCGCGACCTGACATCGTATTCACGGCGCGCCTCAACTCTCCATGACAGCCTCGTCGACGTGAACACCAAACTCGACGACGCCCTCAAGATTGCCCGGTACGCGGTCGCCTTTCACGACGTCACAGTCGTGAAAGACTACACACCCGGTCTGGCGGTGATGGGAAACCCGGACCAACTGCTGCATGTGTTCGTCAACTTGATTACCAACGCGGTCCAAGCGATGGAGCGGGGCGGCACATTGGCCGTAAGGTCTTCGATAGCGCCGGAGGGCATTCAAGTCCGTGTATCGGATACGGGTTGCGGCATTCCGGCCGAACTGTTGGAGCAGATTTTCGAACCGTTCTTCACGACGAAGCCACCCGGGAAAGGCACGGGGTTGGGACTATACAATATCAAGTATGTGGTCCATCAGATGCACGGCACCATCGGCGTTGAAAGCCAGCCCGGTGTCGGCAGTACCTTTACGATTACGTTTCAACCGGCTCATCCGGACTGACCCCGGATACCCGTTATGGAGAGACCGAACACAGCGGCTCCTCGGCCCTCCCGCTGGGGCCTCAAAACAAAACTGATGCTTTCCATGCTCCTGGTGGGTGTGGTGCCGCTCGTCATGGGCCTTGGCATGGCCTTCTGGCGGGGATCGGAAGAAATCCGCGATGTCAGCGGAGAGAGTTTCAAGGCGCTGGCGACCGAAGCAGCGCGGAAAATCGACCTCGTCGTGGCTGAAGAAGTCGCGCGCACCGCGCGGATCGCCAACGATCCAACGCTCGTTCGGGAACTGGAAAAACGCCGGGACGGGAGCTCCACCTTGCCTCCGATGCTGCATACACTCACTGAGGCCGATCAGATCGCACGCTGGGCGGCACATGACCCGGCCATGGTGAAGGCCGTCACAGACAGTCCCCTGGCCGGACTGTTGCGAGAATACTATTCCGGCGCCCACAGCGAGCCGGATCACCTGCTGCCGCAGGTCATGCGATCGGCCACGAAGATGCTGTTCCTCACCGATGCCCATGGCACACTTGTCGCCGCGATGACCACCCAACCGGAATATCGCCACGGCGAGACCGACTGGTGGCAGGGTGCCTTCAACAACGGCGCAGGAAAACTGTACATCGAAGACGTCTACTTCGACACCCAGGCCGACACCTACGCCTTCACCATTTCCATCCCCGTCATGGACAGCCTCCGCTACGAAACCATCGGCGTTCTCCACCGCGTGATCGATGCCAAGGAGTTCTTTTCTCCCTCCACCCACGTCATCCGGTTCGGGAAAACCGGGCATGTGATGCTGATCGACAGCCGTGGCATCGTCATCAGTTGCCCGATCCTGCCGACCGGCCTGTCCATCTCCGATAAGAGCCTGATCCCCCTTATCACGCCCATGGCTCCCGGATGGGTCCATGCGCCCAGCGACGGGCATGGCGGAAACAGCCGCTCCATCATCGGCTTTGCACCGCTTCCCGAAACCAGTCGCGCCACCAACGGTGTGCTCGAGAAAGGAAGCTGGCATACCTTCGTGTGGCAGTCATCCGACGAACTGTTTGCCCCCATCGGCCACCTCTTCACCTGGATGACCATCTTCGGCGGCGTCGGCATCGTGCTGCTTGGCTCACTGGGCTACGTGGCAGCCAGTCGCATTGTCACACCGGTACGACAACTTCAACAGGCCGCACGGTTGATCGGACGAGGCGAACTTCACGTCCCTCTCCATATCCGGACCGGCGATGAATTGGAGGATCTGGCCGAAGAATTCACCCGTATGAATACGCAACTCGAAGCGGCCTTTGCCGGCTTGACCGACCAAGTCACCTTAAAGACACAAGAAGTAGACTATCTGCGGCAGTCCACGGATCAGATCCTGGATGCGGTTCCGACGCCTATCGTCCTGATCGATGCCAGGGAATCCGTCCACTACGTGAATCAGGCCGCCCGTGAGACCTTCCACCTCGCGTCCGATGCGGCGCCGCCGCTCTCGCTCTTCAACGTGCTTCCACTGGACGCCTCCAGCCAAATCAAACTGCGCCGGGAGTTATCCGGGACAGCGGCGGACACGCCTGAGCTCACCGCCTCAACCCGAAACGTTGCCCCACGGGACCCCCTGGTTCAAAGCGCCAGTGGTCATGCTCCTTCCAACCGACCGGAACTTCAGATTGGGACACGGACCTATCATTACCAGTGGTTCCGTTTGCCGAGCCGCCCGGGCGAAGAGCCGCAAGGCGGGCTCGTGCTCCGTGACATCACTGATGACAGCCGCATGCAGGACCAACTCATTCAAGCCGAGAAGTCCGGCAGTCTCGGCGTGCTCACCGCCGGCATCGGACATGAATTGAACAATCCATTGTTCGGGATCCTGGGTCTTGGAGAAGCCATTCAGGATGAAACCGATCTTGCCCGCGCCCGATTGCACGCCCGCGATATCGTCGCCCAAGGGCGCCGGATGGCCGCCATCATCCGTGATTTCACCGGCATCACAGCACGGGAAACCTCAGATCAGCGCATCCCGGTCTGTGTCGAAACCACGATCGAGCAAGCGCTCGCCGCCATGCAGATCGCCGACGATATGCCTCGTCTCACTATTCATAAGACCTTTGCCGGAAAAACTATGGTACTGGCGCTCCCCGACCAACTCCGGCAAGCCGTCATTAATCTCTTGATGAATGCCGTCCAGGCAATGAAAGGCACCGGGACCTTGACCATCGCCACCACGCTGACGGACCAGCTAGTCACAACCCGGATCGCAGACACCGGCCCTGGGATTGCACCGCAACACCTGGCAAGGATCTTCGACCCATTCTTTACGACAAAAGGACAGGGGGAGGGATCCGGCCTGGGCCTGACTGTCGCCCGACGCATCATCAGGAAATTCGGCGGAGAGTTGCGGATCGAGAGCCGCGAGGGAGAGGGCACGACTTGCCTCGTCACACTGCCGATTATCCGCAACCAGTCACCTGAGGAGGGCACATGCACCGCTTCGTCACCACGCTCGGAGCCACAGCCGTCGCGTCCCTAGTCGCGGGGCTCCTGCTCGCGCCCATTCCGCCGCTGGCGAAAGAATCGCCGGTCCTGCCGGGTATCTCACCGGAAAAGGTCGCCGACTATGTGCATGCCATCATCCAGGCCGACCGGACGACCTACACCACGCTCGTGGTGACCCGTATGCAGGACAAACACATCGTCAATGCCGCCGAGCATTGGGAGCAAGACAACGCCCTGCCGCTCCCCGCCCAATTCCTGCAACACTCGGGAAAGATCGTGGCTGAAAGCGGACGGGGTATCCGCTATCGCCTCATCGGCCTCTCCCCTATTTATCAGCGCAACGCCCCGGCCACGGATTTCGAGCGGAATGCCCTCATCGCGTTAGCCAAGCAACCGGACCGCCCTATCACCGGGACTGTGTCGAGCGGAAAGAAACAATTCTTCCAGGCCATCTACCCGGATCGCGCAGTCTCTGTAACCTGCGTGTCGTGCCACAACAGCCACCCGCTGAGTCCGAAGCGGGACTTCAAGGCGAACGACGTCATGGGCGGGATCGCCATTACCATTCCATTGGATTAGCGGTGGGGATGAGGGAGAAGCTACGGCGGCCGGTCAAGACAATGGAGGTGAACCAGGTGCCGCAGTGGCATCGGGAACGAAATACTCTTCCCGATAGATCTGGATCGCCGTCATAAAAAGGCTGATGATGATCGGCCCGACAAACAATCCCAAGAGGCCGTACAATCCAAGTCCACCGAGTACGGAGAGGACCAACAGCAGCACCGGGATCTGAACATCCTGACCGATGAGCCACGGCCGAAGAAACTGATCGACCGTCGACACAACGCCGATTCCCCAGGCGAGCATAACCAACGCTTTTCCCATTGAGCCGATCCATAACAGATACAGCGTGACCGGTCCCCAGATCAATGCGGTCCCGCCGAACGGGATCGGTGCCAGCACGATCGTCAACGCCGTAAGCACCATCGGAAACGGCACGCTCAATATAAGATACACCAATCCCGCCAGTACACCCTGGACCATCGCCGTGACCAGCATACCCTTCACGACGGCCCGGACGGTTTGATCGAGACGCGTGAGAATTTTCCGTTTATGCGACTCCTCCATCGGAATAAGCTCGTACAGCGAATCCATCCAGCGCTCGCCGTCTTTGAACAGGAAAAAAAGCACCATCAGCATGATAAAAAAGTTGCTGACCAGCACCACGGCATTCTTAAGCAGATCCCCCATCTGACTGACCAAAAACTGGCTCAGCCATCTGGCTCCTGAGACCACGGAGTCCTCCATCGACACAGGCTGCCCACCGCCGCCCGATACCAACGAACGCAACCAGCTGCCGATCACCGGCACAGTCGCCACGCGCTCCGGCAACTGTTGGACACCCCCTGCAGCGATCCACTCTTGAATAGTCTGCTCCACAGCAACCGCTTCCCGAACAAAGACCACGCTCATCAATACCACCGGAACCACCACCACCGTCAGCACGCCGACGGTCAGACAGCCGGCAGACAACGTATCCCGTCCCCGCATCAACGACGTCAATCGACGATGCAGCGGAAACACCCAATGGGCCAGCAACGCGGCCCACATGGCCGGAAACAGGAACGGCTGTAAGATCAGTCCGATCTGATAGAGCAACAGCGCCAGCAGGACGAAGAAGACGACGGTAAAGAGTTGTGGACGAGTCATATGTGGTCGAGAAGGAGATGCGTAGCTGTCACGTTGATAGCAGATCTGCCAGACGTTGTCACGGGGAGAGAGCACGAACCGGCGCACATGGAAGGGCAAGACAACCAGCCGGGAGGATGTTCAACCAGCTGTCCGGCTAAGCAGCTGACGGATGTTTTCAGCAGCTTGTTCAGAGATCCGGCTTTTTCCCCAAGACCGCGACAGGACGATTGCGATTGCCATTCATATCCCGAACAGCACCCGGCAACCGCGGGACATCCTCCGGCCAGGTCGTAACACCCATGTCACTGACACCTTGAAATTTCGCCCCTTCTTCCATCGAGAAGATCGGGGCATGCACTTCACCCATGATGATGCCGGTCTTGAGCAATTGCACCCGATCGCTGGCGGTAATTGTCGCTTTGATGCGCCCGCTGCTGATCAACACACCGGCCGTAATCGTCCCCTTCACCACCCCATCTTCCCCGACAATCACTTGGCCCTTGGTATAGATGTCCCCTTCCAGGCGGCCATCAATACGAACCGTGCCATCAACGCGAATCTCACCCTTGAGCTCCACCCCTTTAGCCAACAACGTGATATTCCCGTCGTCCATATACCCGCTCTTTTTCATAGCTGCTCCCTATTGGCGAACACCCGCCACTCAGGATACCCCAGGGAGGGAGAGGCACCTAGCAGTTTGTCAAAACATGGCACAGGAGAGCCGAACGGCCACAGGCCTTCAACGAGCCGCTAGGATAATCCGAACGTGTGCTTCACTCGCTCCCATAGTCCCCCGCCATGAATCTCGCAATACACGCTCGGTTCCGTCCCTTCCAGAAACACCTCCGTCACCCGCTCAGGACACTGAGCCGTCGCCAACTGGCCCGTGCGCGGGTCGATCGCCCGCGAGACGATCCCGCTGGGAACCGGGAAATCAGGCGAATCGGCAGGAATGAGCCGGCGCGCCACGTCCACCCAGATCGGCAAGGCTGCCTGTGAGCCGGTCAGACGAATCGCCCGTTCGTCGTCAAATCCAACCCAGACACCGATCACCAACTCCGGTGTGTAGCCGACGAACCAGGCATCACGATACCCGTCCGTCGTACCGGTCTTTCCGGCAACCGGACCCCGTAATCCCCAGGCTCTCGCTTTCGATCCGGTTCCCCGATCCAACACACCTTTCAACAGGGACGTCGCCAGGTACGCGCCCTGCGCCGACACCGCCTGATGCCGGTCCACCATCGGGCTCCAGACCGTCTCTCCGGAGTCACGGACCAGATTGGTGAGGGCAACGGGTTTCACCACCACACCGGCATTCGCCAAGCCGCCATATGCCGCCGTGATTTCGAGAAGCGAGACTGAGGCGCTCCCGAGCGCGATCGAGAGATTCTCGGGCAACGCCCCCTGAAGGCCGAATCCCCGCAAGAGCCGGTTGATCGATCCGATCCCCAATCGATGCGCCGTGCGGACCGCCGGCACATTCAGAGACTGTTCGAGCGCCGCCCGTACCGTAACCTGTCCGTGAAACTGGCGATCGTAGTTCTGCGGCGACCAGGGGCCGGTCCCGGACTCGAAACTCACCGGTTCATCAGCCAACATCGTCGCCGGTGTGATCCCCGTGCTCCCCTCGGCGCGGGCCGCCTCAAACGCCGCGAGATACACGAAGGGCTTAAACAGCGACCCTGCCTGCCGGTGCGCCTGCGCCGCCCGATTGAATTGACTCGTGCGATACTCACGTCCCCCGACCATCGCGCGCAGATGACCCGTGTGCGTGTCGAGCACCACGACGGCGCCCTGCAGCGGCGTCTCCCCCTCACGCAACGCCGGGTACTGCTGTTCCAGCTTTTCCAACCCTTTGTGCAACGAGTCCGTCGCCAGCTGTTGCATGTACGGATCGAGCGTCGAATAGATCCGGGCACCTTCGGGAATGCCCATCCCGGTTCCCGCTTCCACCTGCCGCAGCAGATAGTCGACAAAATACGGGGCATCCGCCACGACATCTTCGGGCAATGACACCTGGACCGGCCGATTCACGGCCTCCTTCCACGCGTCTTCGGTCAGCACCCCCTCATCGCGCAACCGACGGAGCACTACATTCCGGCGGTGGGTCGCATGCTCCAGATTTTTTGTCGGAGAGTAGGTGTTCGGCCCCTTGATCATTCCGCCGATCAGTGCCACTTCCTCGATCGAGAGGGCATCCAGGGGTTTCCCGAAATAGCGGTGCGCCGCTTCGCCGACCCCGTAGATCGACACCGAGCCGGCTTGCCCGAGGTAGATCTCATTGAGATAGCTCTCGAGGATCTCTTCCTTGCGATACTTCCATTCCATGACAAACGCCGCCACCACCTCGCGCAGCTTACGTCCCATGGTCCGTTGCGGCGAATAAAATAGATTCTTGGCGAGCTGCTGGGTAATGGTGCTCCCGCCCTGTACCACACCGCCGCGCGTCACATTCGCCCACAGCGCCCGGCCGATGGCAACGGGATCGACACCATAGTGGGAAAAGAACCGCCGATCTTCCACCGCCAGCACCGTCTTGATGACCAACGGAGGAATCTGGCTGTAGGGCACCCACTCCCGCACCTGCCGCGACCCGCCACGCATGCCGCTCAGCAAGGGCGGCTCCAACGTGACAAATGGCAGCGACTCCCGCTCCTGCACCGACACCACATTCGTGATCACGCCATCCTTCAATTCCACATGCACACGTCTGGGCGGCTGATGGCTCTCCTCCTGCGCATGCAGATAAAGATCGATGACGTCCTGCGACGCCAGATAGTCGCCGGGCACCTGCACGTCCGAGACGGCGTGATAGCCCAGCCGATGCAGCCGGTCGAACACCCCGGTCTCGACCACCGGCTCCCCGGGCTTCAACAGATGAGGCGCGCCAAAGATCAATAAGGGTGGATGTTCATCGCTCTTGGGAAGCGACAGGCTGGCCGAGAGCATCGCGCCATAGATCACGAGGGCGGTCGCGGCCACTCCAAGAACAGTGCACAGGGAAAGTATCGACCACCGCACCCACGGATGGCCCAAAAACGTCATGCGAAATGTCATATGGCCAGCATACCCTTCCCTCAACTTGAGTGAAAGGGTACGCCGTAATGCGGCAGGCGACGGAGGATGGCCGACATTTGCCCCGTTCTCCCGGCCAATCGCAGAATCTGGGGCCGTGACGTCCCCCCTCTTCCGAGGTAACCCTTCCTGGTCTTACGCTTTCCAGCAATCCCGGTATCCTCTTAAACAAGACAGGCGTGCTTCACCCCCAACCCGAGGAGACCGACCATGAGCTGTTCACGTTGCTGCGGACTGATGGTGAAAGACAATTTAATGGATTTCGACGGCACGTCCGGTCATATGTGGGTAAGTGCCATGCGCTGCATGAATTGCGGCCATGTCCATGATCCCGTCATGGAACAAAATCGTCGCAGCGTGCAAACCACGCGACCAATCCCGGTGCTGGTCGCAGTCGGAGACGAGACCGACTATCACGACGACGAAGTTCATCTGGGAATCGAATCGATCGTGGCTCAAGCAGCCTGATCGCCGACATCGCACCATCTAGGAGATAGAGGAGCGGCCGTGGCATCCATTCTAGTCATAGACGACGACGAGGCATTGCGGCTCCTGCTGCGGGAGATGCTGGAGGCCGATGGCCACGTGGTCTGTGAAGCTGCCAACGGACGTGAGGGGCTGGCCCTCTATCGGGCCCGACCGGCCGATCTGGTCATTACTGATATTTTGATGCCGGAGCAGGACGGGATGGAAGTGATTCTGGAACTCACCCGGGAATTTCTCGACGCCCGCGTTATCGCCATGACCGGGGCGTCGGGCGAGCAGAACTTTCTGAGCGTCGCCAAGCTCTTCGGAGCCCGGCATATTCTGGAGAAGCCCTTTGGGGCAGATCAAATTCGCCGCCTGGTGAACTATACGCTGGCTCACTAACTTTATCTTTGCCCGCTTCGCTCTACACCTAGCAAGGAACACCCTTCCCTTGATACACTGGAAAGCGATGAACTTGTCTGCCAGGTAGAATCCTCTCCAGACGACGACACCTGACATCTTTACCAATCCGGATACAGATCGACGATCTATGCCACCTATTATGCTCCTGAGTTGTGAGTCCATCAGCAAGAGCTATGGCGTGAAGCCGCTCTTTTCCGACCTATCCATCGGTCTGGCCGAGGGGGATCGCGTCGGACTCATCGGCCCGAACGGGTCAGGTAAGTCCACCCTGCTGAAGATTCTCGCCGGCATCGAGGACCCCGACGACGGCACCCGCTCCCTCCGCCGCCACGTCCGCCTGAGTTATGTCCCGCAGGAATCCACCTTTCCTCCCGACCTGACCGTGGAAGAAGTATTGGCCCAGACGCTGCGTGAAGAGGGACTGGATCCGCACGAAGAGAGCGGTCGTATCGCCCGCGCCTTGAGCCTGGGAGAATTTCCTGACTCCGAGCAACATGTGCGGACCCTCTCTGGCGGATGGAAGAAGCGTCTGGCGATCGCCCGCTCCCTCCTAATGGAGCCGGACGTGCTGATGATGGACGAGCCGACGAACCATTTGGACGTGGAGGGCATTCTCTGGCTCGAACGGCTATTGAAATCTGAGACCCGCGCCTACCTGGTGATCAGCCACGACCGGCGCTTCCTCGAAGCAGTAGCGGAGCGGATGATCGAACTCAATCGGATTTATCCGCAGGGCGTGTTCGAAGCCACCGGCCGGTACAGCGATTTTCTGGAAGCGCGCGAGGCCAACCTCGAAGCCCAGGCGAACGAACATGCCACCCTCGCTAATAAAGTACGCCGCGAAGTCGAGTGGCTTCGCCGAGGTCCGAAGGCGCGCACCACCAAAGCCAAAGCCCGCATCGACGCCGCCGGTGTCCTGATCAGCGACCTGGCGGACCGCGACGGCCGCCGTGAGCTGGCCCCGGCTGGAATCGACTTCACCGCCTCCGGGCGCAAATCCAAGCAATTGATCGTCGCCCAGCAGCTGGGCAAGAAGCTGGGATCCCGGCAGATCGTCAAGGATCTCGAACTCATCCTTGGTCCCGGTCAACGGCTGGGCCTGCTCGGCCCGAACGGCAGCGGGAAATCCACGCTGATGAAACTGCTGGCCGGCACATTGAAACCCGATACCGGCACCGTCACCCGTGCCGACAAGCTCCGGATCGTCACCTTCGAGCAACATCGCGAGTCGCTGGACCAGCAGGTGTCCCTTCGCCGATCCCTCGCTCCCGCGGGCGGCGATTCCGTGATCTATCAGGATCGTTCGATCCATCTGGTGTCCTGGGCTAAGCGATTTCTCTTCCGGCCTGAACAACTCGATCTCCCCGTGTCCCGGCTCTCCGGCGGCGAACAGGCCCGGCTCCTGATTGCGCGGCTCATGTTGCAACCGGCCGATGTCCTCATGCTGGACGAGCCGACAAACGATTTGGATATCCCGACCCTCGACGTGTTGGAAGAGAATCTTCTGGAATTTCCAGGCGCGCTGATTCTCGTGACCCATGACCGGTGGTTGCTGGATCGAGTTTCCACGATGATGTTGGCACTGGATGGGACAGGCAACGCCGAGTGGTTCGCCGACTTTGCCCAATGGGAAGCGGCCCAGGAACGAGGAGCCTCCGGCTTCTCAGGTCCCGTGCCCACCCGCGCCGAGAGCAACAACGGCCCCAAACCGAAACAGGCCCGCAAAGGGCTTTCCCATTCTGAGCAAAAAGAATGGGACAAGATCGAAGGGTTGATCGTCAAGGCGGAAGCCGCCGTTGCCGCTTGCCAAGCCGCAACGGAAGATCCCGCAGTCACATCCGACGCCACGGCTTTGCAAGCCCGTTACACCGCGTTGGCAGAGGCCCAGACCAACGTCGAACGCCTCTATGCCCGCTGGACGGAGTTGGAGGAAAAACGCACCCAGGCGATGCAGCCGTCTTAGAGCGGTTCCGCCGCCTGTTTCTCAGTCGTTACCGACAGGACTTGAGGCGCCAGCGATCCCACGACCATACCGCTTGCGGCCACCAGCAGTCCCACCAGCTGCGGCGGCCACACCGCATCGGCAGAACTGAACACTTCGAATCCCAACCAGCTTACGAGCCCGCCCGCAATGGCCACGATGGCCCCCTGTGTCGTGGCCTTCGACCAATAGAGTCCGGCCAGTAGCGGAATGAACGCGACCACGAGCGTGACCTTATAGGTACTCACCACCAACTTATAAATGCTGGCGTCCGACCAGAGTGCAATAGCCAACACCACCGCGGCAAAGATGACCAACACCGCCCGCATCATCCGCAGCAACTCCGCATCGTTCAAGCGAGCAACCATCGGCTTAAAGACGTTTTCACTGAGGGCCACGGACGGCGCCAGCAACGTCGCACTGGAACAACTCATCACCGCCGACAGCACGGCCCCGAAAAAGACGATCTGCGCCCCGATCGGCGTATGTTCGAGAATCAGCATCGGCAACACCAGCTGCGAATCGGTTTCAAGCAACGCCAGAAAACGCACCGGGTCGACGAGCGTGGCGGCATAGGCCAGAAACATCGGGATAAAGCAGAACGCAAAATACAACGTCCCGCCCAGAAGGGACCCGCGTACGGCCGTCGCTTCGTCCTTCGCCGACGTAATCCGCTGAAACACATCCTGCTGCGGGATCGACCCGAACATCATCGTAATCCAGGCGCCGAGGAACGGAATCCAGGCGTTGAGGCTGGCCGGCGGAAAGAAATCCAGCTTGCCGGCGCCGGCCGCATGCGCAATCACCGTCTCAACTCCTCCCGCCAGCCCGCTGACGATCGAGCCGATATACAATAGCCCGCCCATAATGACCGTGATTTGCACAAAATCCAGAATAGCCACTGAAAACATGCCGCCGAACGTCGTGTAGGTCAGGACGATCAGTGCACCCGCGATCATGCCCAGCGACTGGCTGATGCCCCCTGCCGTCACCACGTTCAACACGAGGCCCAACACCTTGAACTGCGCCGCCACCCAGCCGAGATACGACGCCACGACCGCAAGCGTGCACAAGACCTCGACCATCCGGTTATACCGAAGACGGTAGAAGTCTCCGACGGTCAGGAGATTCATGCGGTAGAATCGCGGTGCGAAGAACAATCCTGCGAGAATGAGACAGAGGCTGGACCCGAAGGGATCGGCCACCACACCCCGAAGCCCTTCCTTCACGAAAGTCGCGGAAATACCGAGCACGGCTTCGGCGCCGAACCACGTCGCAAAGACTGTCGCAGTCACCACCGGCAGCGGCAGACTCCGACCGGCCACGGCAAAATCTTTCGTATTCTGCACGCGCGTCGCCGCGTAGAGACCGATCCCGACAGAACAGAGCAGATAGAGCGCGACGAATCCGACCAACATGCGCGCAGGATAAAATGATCGCCCGCGGCAATCAATCGTTATTGACGGCGTTGTGGGGAAAATGTCTCTGAGGAAGATTTGAAAGTCTGTGCTACAAGGGCAATCCCGTGGTCAACCGGCACCCCACTAAGAACAAGTCGCCTTGAGGCCCAATTTGAATCGGCCGCGTCCACCGCACGTCATAGACCATGGTGGAGCGCCACCAGCCTAGTTTTGCACTATGCACCTCAATCCGCTGATTTGGCCGCGGGGCTTGTCCCATCAGCAGCAACATTCCGTGCGCGCTGCGATTAAGCGTAAACACCTGGCCTTGTTGAACTCCTGCCACACCAGGTTCATCCGGTGCGACGATTTCATATGAGCAGGAGTGACAATCCTCAACCCTGGCTTCCTCCCGACGATTGATCACCGGTGCCAGGACTCCTTGTTCATTGACCAGTTTTCTTGAAGGGGCACGATTTTGCATAATCAGATCTTCTCTCCTTACATCTGATGAAACACATTCATCGTAAGTAGAGCAAGGGCCGTACCGACGAAGCGTTATCCGAACATTCTCCGGCACTGCCTTGATTTTCTCGTTCCCCTAGAAGATCCTCTCCATATGATCCATATCAAACTCGAAGGGAAATAAGGACAGTGGACACCGGGGATAACTACGTATCCCATTCAGACTGTAGAGATAATGCGGCTGTAGCCATTTCCCTACAGTCGTACGATCGCCTCACCGTAGAACAGCAATGGACTCGCCGTTTTATGATGGACCAGACGGAAGACTTCCCCCACTCACCCAGCCTATGAGACAATCCCGCCACATTCATTCACCCTTCCCTCCAATCGCACCGCAAGGAGCGCACGGATCATGATGAGCCCCCGTTTTATCGCCGTCAGCCGCCTTCGAGTGGCATGTACTCTCTTCTTCCTCGGATCGACCATTGCCGTAGGCTTTCCGGACATGACCCACGCACGCAAGGAATTGCTCACGGCTGAGGAAAAGGATCTCCTGCATCGAACCGAACAAATTCACCTGGAGACCTTGGCCCTGAGCAGCCGTGGGCCTCTTGATGCCGGCAGTATCACGAAGGCGGTCTCGACGCGGTTTGAACGATTGGGGTACCGCATCGTCACCGATGGCGGTCAGCCGCACGAGGTCACGGTCAAAGTAAAGTGCGAAGAACTGAAAACCTGGGAAGGGACAGGCCGCTCCGGTGGCGACGCCGACATGGTCGACGCCGCCGTACGACTCTGGAAAGGACCGGCCTGCCAACTCTCCTATCGCTTCGGCACCCGTTGGGCCGACTGGCGACACGAAATCCGCACACCGTTCAGTAATCCACAGGAAGCCGCACGCCAAGCGGGGCAAACCGATGCAGGGGCGTATGCGATTGCGGCACTCACCCAGCAATTGCAAAACGATCCGTTTCCGTTTCTGCTCGCGGCCGATTGGGGACAGTCTGCCCGGCTGATCAAGGCCCTGGATGAGCCCGGCGCGACGGTGACACAGAAGCAGGCCGTGATTGGACTCCTGGGCCAGATGCTCGCAGTGGACGCCATTCCTCGACTCACGGCTTCATTGAAAGACCCCGATCCGACAGTGGTCCAATCCGCATCAACCGCGCTGGGAACCATCGGCCATGAAGATTGCATTCCCGCGCTGCTCGCACTCTTCAAAACAGGCACGCCCGACCAACATCGCGCCGCCGCCGTCGGCCTTGGCCGTCTCGCACCGTTGCATCCCCACAGCGACATCGTACCCACCTTCATCGCCGCTCTCCCGAACGAACCACTCCAGACTCAGATCATCCTGGTACGAGCTCTGGGCAAGACCACCGATCGTCGTGTGCTGACCCCGCTCCGCACACTCCACCGTTCTGTGCTGAAGCAAGCCCGCTCAGACAGCAGTCCGGAAACAAAGGAACTGCTGGCCTCACTCGGGATCGCACTCGATGGATTCGACGGAGTGCATACAGAAGAGTAGAGAATACCGCCGCCAGAGCAGACGAATGCGGATCAAGCCTGTGGGCTCAACGCGGCTTCGCGGGAGCCGCGCAGAGTACATTCCGCCTAGCGTTCGTCTTGTTCAATGGCTTCGAAGAGACTGTTGACGGGATCCATCACCGACTTGGGATAGAAGACCCATTTGATAAGATGCCGCGTGAGATAGCCGGGATGCCCCTTGACTCCCAACAGAGTGGCGCGACGGTTCCACTTAGCAATGCGTTCGGAGGTTACAGAAGGAAGCGCCAAAAACCACTTGGCCAGAGCTTCATTGTCTGCGGATTGACGGACTGCGGCAAGAAACTGATCGACGGTGAGACTGAAGTGACGGAGAAACGCGCCATCGATGCCGAGCCGGCTGCCGAAAGCTACTCGATAGGTCAACGGAAGCTGCTGAGCGAGAAACCGCCGGGCTTTCTCTGCGAACCGCGGAAGCCAGACACAGCCGGCCAGTTGGTCTTGAGGACGAGGGAGCTGCATTGAACGTGCTGATGCCTTCATCCGTGACTCACTCACCAAAATCAGCAGACCGCCTCATAGTCCACCGAGCATGATCACCCCGACCACCAAGGAGTGTCGACTCGCTCGCTGTTAGTCGGTGAGCGAGTCGACCGGCCTTCTGCCCGTTAGAACTGCACGTAGGCGTTGATCGCCGCCAAGACCTGATTGGAGTTGTTGCCGTCGTTAAAGGGACTGCGGCTACCCACCAGCCAGTCATACCGCACTTCCGGACGAATGGTCAGGTTCGGATGCGGATAGTAATTCACCCCGGCTGTCAGCGAATAGAAACTTCCCGCAAAGGGAGCCAGATTCGGGTTCCCCCGGTCCGGAGAGCCGCCCACGCGGGTGCCCGCCTCATCCCGGAACCACTCAAATCGCAGCCCGGCTTTCACCTGCTCATGAAGACGATAGTACAGGTATTGGTCCACGCCATACCAGCGCGCAATCCCTCCACCGATCTTGCCGTCTTCCTGATAGGCATAGTAGTGATGGAACACATATTCGAGATCCTTCGTCGGATTCAGAGCGACAATCGCACTATACCGCGTCCGCTGCTCGAACCGTGTCGGCACCGCCGACGGCTCCTCGCCCGTGATCACCGCGAACGACGCAGTCACAAATTTATCGCTCGAGGTATATTTCGCCTTCATCACATAGGCGGGCTTATCGCTCTGGCGATCGAGCGAATCCCATCCATTGACGACACCGCCCTGCACCATCCATTGCGGAGAAATATTCCAGGTCGCCAGGCCGCCCCAATGCGTGAAGGGGCCGGCAAACTGATAGGAATAGGCCTTTGAATAAAAGAAGTTCGCCGGTGCCGGCACCCCCTCATACCCGATAATTGTATAGAAATGACCGGCCTTCACCGAGAATGTCTGATTGCCGGCTTCGGCATACATCTGCGGCAACGCCAGGCCATGTTGCTCGTGATTCCACTTCGGTGTGCCGGATTGATTCCGCTCAAGCCCATTGCTCTGGGTCAAAAAGTAATCGTATCCGTACATAGCATCCACTCGACCGCCGATATCGATCCCGCTCGTTCCCCGCAGAGTCTTCTCCACAATCAGGTATAACTGATTCAATTGGGGCCGGTCGCGATCCACGGCATTGTACGGACCATTGAAATGCGACGTCGGGCTCGATCCGTTGAGCGTATACCCGCCGTCCACCCAACCACGAATCGAAATCGGCCAGCTTTCAGGAAACAGCCGATGAATCGCCGGTTGGCTCGTTGCTGTGGCAGACGCTTCTTCCGCCCACGCCGATGCACCCACAGCACTCACACAACCCACCAGAGCACAGACTCCCAACATCACCTTCCACATGGACATGCCCACCTCCTTGTTACAGTACAACCTGCTCACTCACGGCAGACATCACCCGCTGTGTCATGCATTGAGCGAATGCTGAATAATGTTCGAGGCGTGGCTCAGCAAGATCAGTACCGTTCAGAATTTCGCATCGGAATGGCGCGATTGCTTTGTCCCTACCCACGTTTTGACAACATGGCTGACGACCAAAGAAGAAAACATTCTAGGTAATAAACTGTGAACTAAAGTAGATAGGTGTGCTGCCGCCTGTGGCATGAATGAAACACTGCCGGCAATACGCACAGCCCTATAGGCTGCAGACCGTATGCAAGCAGCTCGCAGACTTTTCGTTAAGGAGGCTCTGGGCGAGTTTGTCGATCACCGAAAAGAGCAGGCCTCAAGGTGATCATTCACCATCCCGATCGCCTGCATATAGGCATAGATGATCGTGCTGCCGACGAACCGGAAGCCGCGCTTCTTCAGATCTTTCGACAAGGTATCGCTTACCACGTTCGTAGCAGGAACTTCCTTCATCTGTTTCCACCGATTGACGATCGGCTCTCCTCCGACGAATGACCAGACATAGGCATCGAACGAGCCAAACTCTTTCTGCACCGCCAGAAACGCCTGCGCATTGGTGACCGCCGAGTCGATCTTGAGGCGGTTGCGGATGATGTCGGGATTCTTCATCAGCGCCGCTTTCATGCTCACCGTGAAACGCGCTACCTTCTTCGGATCGAACCCCGCAAAGGCCTTGCGATAGCCCGCGCGCTTCCGCAACACCGTCTCCCACGTCAGCCCCGCCTGCGCTCCCTCAAGCAACAGCATCTCAAAATGCTTCCGGTCACGATGAACCGGCTTGCCCCACTCCTGATCGTGATAGCGAACCATGTGCGGCTTCTCGCCGGCCCAGCTGCAGCGGATCTTATCTTTCATCTCGACGCTCCCTCTCCTCAGAGTCCGGTCACCGGCCCCGTTCAACAGTCACTCGTTCGATTTTGATCCACCATTTGGGCTTCATCCGACCGAAGTCCGTACGGATATGACGGCGGAGCGCCTGTTTGGGATCCAAGACCACCGGGCCTCCGGGGCTCCGCCAGAATACTACCCAATGCCAGAACCCGCGGCCCTTCTCACGATGCCACTTGATCGCGAGCAGCGCAACCTCCGGCAGCGCTGTCCAGGAGACAAACGGTGTTTCCCTGTTTGCCGCGCGAATACGAAAATGTGTCATCAGATCACGCACCGGTTGCGTCTCGGACCAGAGCCGTGGATCTTCAGCAAAGATTCCCAGCCGGTTCGCCGCTTGTTTGGCCTGCGCGTAGCTTACTCCCGCCAATGTCGCCACGCTGGCGATGCCGCAGCCGGTCCGTTCGCATTGCACCACCAGCTTCACGGCAACTCCAGTTTCAGCTTCCGCCCTCCGGAGATGCTGAACCCCTCGCGCTGATAGAACACCAGCGTCCGGTCGAACTGCGGCAAGGGTGGAGTCGTGACTTCCAGCCGTCGCCATCCGCGCGATCGTCCCAGTCGCCTGGCCTGTTCCAACAACGCCGTGCCCACTCCCTTCGAACGATGGGCCGGGCGAACATAGAATTCAGGGATCGTCCCATAGATCCCTTCGGTATAGAGCGCGTAGCTTTGATACAGGGCGAGAAATCCGATCGGCACATCGCCGGCACGGGCCAGCAGTACCGAGTAGCAACCGTCTCGCAACCAGGCAGCCGCTCGCGCTTCCGTGTCGGCCAGATGAAAGCTGAACACCTTGTCGCTGACCGCCGCCATAATCTCATGGAGCAGTTCCCCCGCCAATGTGGCAACGACGGCCGCATCTTCCGGCTGAGCCTGCGTAATCTGAATCGACATCCGCTACCCCGCGAACTCCTGCGCAAACATCTGAAAGAGGGCATACCCCGCCGGCCAATCGCCGATCCCGCTGTCGATATTGATATGGCCGACGTCGCCGACATCGACACACCGGCTGCCCCAGGCCGTCGCGCACCGTTGCGCATGCTCGAAAGATCCAAACGAATCATTGCGACTGGCTATCACCATGCTGGGAAACGACAACCGGCGCATCGGCACCGGACTGAAACCTTGAGCGGTGGCAGGAAAACTGGGGCTGGCCGGTTCGGGAACCGCAACAAGAAACGCACCCTTGATCGGCGCGCGGGACTGCCCGGCCCAATGAGCCACGAGCAAACAGGCCAGGCTGTGAGCGACCAGGACGGGGGGAGCGATGCAACGCTGCACGGCCACATCGAGCGTACGCACCCAATCCTGGCAATCCGGCGCATCCCATTGGCCAAGATCTACCCGCCGCCAGGCCTGATGGCGCCCTTCCCACAATGTCTGCCAATGACCGGGGCCGGAATTGCCGAATCCCGGCAGGACTAATACGGGAATCTCCATCATCACACACTCACTCGGCCTTCTTGCGCCCGGCCGCCGCCACCGTCGCATAGTAGACCGCCCGGCTCTCAGAATCTTCGGCACATTGGCGATAGCCCTGCAGATCCGCTTCGCTGACGATTCCGGTCGCCAGATACTTGTCCCGCAACTGCTCAGCGGACATAGCCATTATCTTTGCCAAACCCGAGCCACCGGCAGACACCGGCGCATCGTTCTCCATAGATAAGTCGCCGAGTCCCCGCATCTGTAAAAACGGCAACAGCTTGAGTCCCAGCGCGTAGTCCATGCCGCGGCTTTCGTACATGCGATGAATCGCCTGATTGATGTGCTGCATCGCCGCGAGTTGCACAGCCGTTCCAGCGATGCCCCGCGAGGCAGAGAAGTCCGGTTCTTCCAGGACGATCCATCCGCCCGGCTTCAGCGCGGCCAACATCTGGGACAGGGCGATCTCATAGTCAGGCAGATGGATGAGCACATAGCGCGCATGGACGAGATCGAATGAACCCTGGGGCAGCGAAGCGGTTCGAATGTCCCCCTGCTGAATCTCGACATGCGCCGGAGGGTGCGCCGTCAGGAATTTGGTCGAGAGATCGAGTGCGACGACATGCCCCGAAGGCCCAACTCTCTCACCCATCCACCACATCACTGACCCGGCGCCCGGCCCGACTTCCAGACATCGCCATCCGGTCGTGAGGCCGGTCGCATACAGGCGGCGGCAACTGGCCGGATCGAACTCTCGCTCGATCGCCCGCAACCGCGTGAGCTCCAGTTGATCTTCGGCCGACGTAAAGACGTAGTCAGGTTGGCTCATATCCGGTCACCCGCATGGTGCGCTATTCCAGCTTTTTGAAACAGTCCGCACCTGCCATCGCCCGCAAGCGACGACACGATATTACCCGCGTCGAACCCGGCACATCGTTCTTGATGACCACCACGTAGGACTCGCCCCCGGCGCATTCCACATCCCAGAAGACATTACCCTTAGCATCTTCTCCCTGAAAAAACGTACGCGCGACAGTCCGGCAGCTATGGCCTCCGCTTTCGATGAAGACCGCCAGCGCCTGGCTCCGCTCCACTTCAGGCATGGCCGCAAGTCGATCCTGCGCCGGATTGGCCCAGAGAGGCAGAGGCCCCACGTCCCACACCAGCGCGAGCAATGCTGCTATCACCAAGCCGGCCCGCCGCCTGAATGTCCGCCCCATGGCTAGTTTCCCCTCCAAAATGATTTCCCACACCGCACACAGACTTCCGCGCTCGTATCGGAACCGAGATAGAATTCCTTCTCCCGGACATCATGCGGGCAGGGTGGATGTCCCTTTCCCGCCCAGGCCTCCCGCAACGCTTCTGCATCGTCCGTTTCCACCGATCGCCTCACAGCCTTCCCGCAGAGTCATGGCCGCGCTTCGCTCGCCCCTATCAGAAACTCTATGACTGCGTTCGCATCACCGATAGGATCCGTCGTAAAGGGAGCCCTGTGCTTCCGGGTGACGGTCGTCGTCAATCGGTCGGCCGCCTGCCGGACAGATGATGGAAACGACCCGTCTTGTTGGATTCTGCGCAGGTGAGCCAGGGTATCACCTGACCATGGCGGAGACGCCTGCTGTGCCAGCCACGCTTCGTCGGCTAACGCGACCGCCCGCCGCGCGCACACTCTTGCTTTGCCATCGTTGCCGGATTTCCAGGCAGCTGCTGCCCCGACAAGTTCCCGTGTGATGGAGATCGGCCACG
>JACOEJ010000026.1:28650-36382 GCA_024998645.1 Nitrospira sp. | reverse complement strand
CGGAACTTCAAGCATGCGTGTGCGCAGACCAGTCACTTCATCTCCACGGATGAAGTTGATAAGGTTCATGGCATTGCTACTCCCGGAACAGGCATCTCCTGCATAGCGGAGATAGTCCTTGAGCGCGGCGCAGTTTGCCGTATTGAAGTCTTTCTGTTCTCCAGGATCGACCACTCCGTTATTATTCGCATCGGTCCACGTGAGAATGCGTCTCGACGCCGACGTGGCGTTCGCCAGTTCTTTTCCTGCTTCCCAGATCGGCACAATGGATTTCAGATCCGAGGTCAGAATCGGGGTGGCGCTATCCGCCAATCCGTCCCCATTCGCGTCGACAAATTTATCAACCAGCACTTTCTGATACGTCGGGCTCAAGGGATTGTTGTCGAAGCGGGTCGTGATGATCCGATCCTGGGTATAGTCCAGTACTCCGTCTTGGACCGTATCCTCGCGGAAATTCCCGAATCCGTCGATAAACAGAGCATGGGTATAGCCGGTCCACTTCACACTCGCGCCACCCTGTCCGACGTCGCTTGTGTAGAAATAGGCCTGATAGATCGACCCTTCTCCGGTGGCCGCCGTCGCCAAGACCGAAATCGAAGTACCGGAAGCGCTTTTACGGATAATCGCCGTGATCGTGGCCATGAGACGATCTTGCAGATCGTCCACGTTGGAGGACTCAAAATAGTTGTCCGGAATCCCGTCGGTCCCCGGTGCGCCCGTCGCGTTGATGACCTTGTCCCACTCCGACGTCAGGTCAGGAAGATTATTTCCGTTGGTGTCTTCAAATCCGCCAAGCTTCGCCGCATGCATGAGAAGTTCACGGCCAGCGATATTCCCGAACGCAAAGAAGGTATACAGCGAGATATTTTGAAATCCCGGCAGACAATGGCCCGTTACTCCGAGCACAGCAATTGATCCATCCGCAGTCCCGCTGCAAGGCCTCAAGTCATTTGTGTGACCCCAATAGGCCACATCATCCAGATAGTGATTCCCGCTGCTGGCATAATCCGTCTTGTGTTCTCCAAGAAGGGTTGCAGTCGGTGTCGCCTGGTTCGTGTTGCAGGTTCCGTTCGGCGCATGGATGGTGGCGTTTCCGCCGACACAATGTAGCCCATGCTGCCCATGGGCATAGTCCTGCAGCCCGGCAGGAATATTGGTATCCTGCGTGGGTTCCCCGTCCGTGACGAGAATCACAAATGTCTTACAGCAGCTGACCTGAGCAGATGTCGATGCCCAAGGCGGCGTGTGGTTACTCCCGAAGAAATAGGGATCACGTCCGCAGGCATTGGCAATATACCCGGCTGGACAGGTCTCCGTTCCGGTGAGGGCGGTAATTTCTGACGGTCCAATCGACCCAACACCATTGGCAGCAAAGGCCACACCGTTGGAAATACCGCCAGAAAAGGCAATGGGGAACACGTAGGATGCGGGGATGTACGTGGAATTGATCTGAGCGACATACCGGATTGTTTCATAGAGGGATTCGGAGAGAGGCGTCCAGGTTGAGGGAAACGACTCTCCAACTGCATCAACCATCGCCGCAACATTGGTATTAAACGTTTCGACCGTGCCGCCGGCGAAATCGATCGACTGGCGAGACCCGACACCCACCAACATCCTGGCGCCGTCGCCGGCCGGCTTGAACTCGAACAAGCCGAATCGCGCCTGAGCCCCAATCTGCTGAATCACACCGGTCGGTTCAACGCTGTATCCGATCTTGAGCTCATACTTCCTCTGACTGTAGCTGTCGCCGCAGTTGGCATTGAACGAACTATCGTTATCGACGCAAAAATAGGCTGCATCTGTCCCGATCCAAATCGTTGCGGGGTTTCCCGACCTGTCGGCAGATGGAATCCTCCCAACATAGGTATTGGCCCCAGCGCCAGCGTTGTAATTAACCAGGGCAAGCTCGGTATTTACGCCCTGCGCCTGAGCCCGAACCGTCTTGAGGGCGGGAGTTCCATTCGTCGGGCAGGTCCCGTCAGCGTTCCTTACGAGAAAACAGTCCCCACCGGTCATCGACTTCTTCAGTGCATCAAATCGCCTAAAGGTTGCGAAATTGATGAAGTTTCCATCCCACTCACTTCCTCCACAAGCTGTTGCAAGTGTCGCCTTCGTCGTGCTCGAAACAAACCGCGTGTCTGTCGTATTGTAGGTATAGCATGTAAGGGAGTCGAAGTACCCCGCATAGGCCGTCGTGTTCGTGAACACTTGGTCACCTGCATCAACGCAGTTGCCGTTATCGGTCCGATCGCAGGCCAGATCGCCCATACTGCCTGAGTTATCGAGCAAGAGGATGATGTTCGGCAGGACCTGGTCGCTCACAAACGGAGGCACTGCGTAGTACTGATCCATCGTCTGGGCAGATGCCCCGCCAGGAACTAACAGGCATGCGGCTAACGCAAGTACAATGGTTCCACGAAGTGCAATATTCCTGCGTTTCATGGCACCCTCCCTCTTACTCGTCTGCGACGTGCTGTCGTTCATTTCTTTTCCCACTTCTGTCATCGAGGCAAAACCAACAACATCCAATCAATCTTGTCGGTTGTTCCCTTTTGGATGTGATACTTCACATCAATATCGACCCTGAGGGCAGTCGTCTGTAAGGGATAGCCACGCTGATCGACAAGCACCGCCTCCTGCGCGAGGCTGACCGTCCGTCCATCGATCTGGAACGTCCTCTCGTAGATCGACGTTATTTTCCCTGATGGATAACTGGCCATCCCTGCAGGAAATGATGACTCATCAGCTTGCACACTTTGAACTCCGGCAATAAGCACCGAGCTGATGATAAGGCCAATTGCTATGGCTATGCCTATCCAGGAGTTCAGTCTGCGTGACCAGTATGCGTGGCTATTCATCACCGTCGTGCCTCCCTTACCAATTTCTCGATCATCATCCATCGTCTGCTTATAGTGATCGGCGTTGGCAGGTGTCCGAGCCCATGAACAGACAGTCAAAGACTGCGATCACGCGACTGGTGGCACCATTTGCAGCGTTGGATGCCGTGCAATCGACGCGATAGAAATAATCCTTCGTAGTTTCATCGCTGCCCGCTCGCTGTTTGCTATAGAGAAAATCGATGTCGCCATTCACCACATAATTGTTGACGTTCATGACCAGGTTGGGGGCGTTACCAGCCCCAACTGCCATATCTGGATTGTTGCGCATGGTGAAGGGCGCCCCCATGATCTCTTGGCTCAGAATCGCGGCATTCGCCGCAGGAACCGGTCCCGCTGGAGCGATGAGGGTCACTGGAACTGCTCCCGGATCGATTGAACTTTGGATGACATTCACCGCCATTCCGACGCAAGACTCCGCGGCATCAGTGCCCTCCTCCACCATCCTGATTGCTCCAGCCATCGAGTTTTCCAAGCCGGTCATCGTGAGCGCGGACACGCCGAGCGTGCCAGTCATAAGCATGATCATCATCACGGTCATGAACGTTGTGCCTCGCTCATCAAGACCTAGGAAGTCTTGCTCGCATGCTTGAGCACACATACCATCAGCTTGTCTCATGATTATGACCTCAGATTTCTGAGCTCAACCGTACGAGTCTGCACCCGCCTGCGAAACTGCAGATAGGCTCGCTGTTGGGCCGGCGTGGTGTTATCGCCGAGCGCAAACACCCCGGTTGCATGATTGTGGTCGCTCACGTTGGTAATACCGATATTGTTTGATACGTTCGTCGAGATGCCTTCGCCCAGCCCCTGGTCTAACTGGGTTTGCCGGGCGACGATCGTAACTTGTGCCATACGGATCTTGGCCGGCGTCATGGATGCACCGAACGGTGCCGCCGTGCCGAACCAATTTCTATCCGTGACAAGATCGGGGGTGTCGAAGATGTTATTCCCATTCAAATCGTCGATCTGCCCGTCAGGATTTCCTGAATTGATGGTGGGGCTGCAGCCATCGCACGCGTATGCCAGTTGGAGATCCTCGACCCCATCCATAATAGGCACGCAGTTCGCGTTCACCTGATTGCAGTTCGGCGGCGTGCCCGGTAATACCAAAGCCGCTGGCACCGCCCCACGAACGAGACAGGGCGCTGATCCCTGGCAAATGTTGAGGGCGTCAGGCGGTGGAATCACTTGATAGGTAATGCACTGCACCAGATAGACCTGAGTTCCGGTACCAAAGGTCGTCGGCCCCTGAATGGACGGGTTTATGGTAAGCCCACCGACATTTGCCGCCTGGATGATTGACCCGGCCACCCCGCCGATCGACACTACATTTCCAGGCAGCGCGAGAAACCCGCCAGGAATGGCGTTGCCCATCCCCGTAGTAGCGTTTGCCGGCATTGGAATATTGGTAATGGGTATCTTCGGTCCCCCGATGGTCCCGGCCGGCGGTACAAACACCTGCCACAATGCCCCCACGGCGGTAATCGAATTCGTCATCGGAACAACCATTGAGATGGAGTCAGGTCCGAAATCGGCTCCTGCCGGGGAATTGTCCACAGGGACTAGCGCCGACGGAATGCCGTTGATCTGACATCCCCCGACAGGCGCTGTGAGTCCCTGCATGCCAAAACCGGCTAGCTTCAGATCTGCCGTGATCATGTCGAGGGCGTTGCGGGCTGTGGCTTGTGTATTTCCCACCTGCCCGCTGACCCTGGCTCCCTTCTGAGTCACGGTCAAGGCCCCGAACCCAGCCGCGAGGAGCGCCGTTGTCATCATCGTGGCAACCATGACTTCCGTCAGCGTAAATCCTGCTTGGGCCTGGTTCCGAACCTGCGCCTGTGTCGTCATCGGTTCACCTAGTCCTTCTCGTCCAATTCAACCCGACGGCTCACTGATTACTCAGGAACGACAAGCGTTTGAAACATTACGGTCCTGGGTCTCTGTGCCGATCCTCGTTCATTCCAGTTCAATCTGACCGTGACCTGCATTGCTCCGGATCCAGCCGGTGCCACCGGAGTCGCGGTCACCAGACCAACGCCATTCGCGAGGTTTGAACCCAAAATCCTCGCTCGCCACTGGGTGCAATCTCCCTGTACCGTCTGCGTCACCTGCGGCTTGGTGATCGGCGCGATGCCAAGCGGCGGGGGTGCAGGCAATCCCCCGGCAAGACAGTTTCCGACACCGGTCGTATCGAGATTGTTGTACGCCCAGGAGTACCGCCGGTTGTTCTGAATCCGCTCCATCATGTCGGCCGCAATATTCGTCACAATAGATAAATCATTGGCGTCCACATTCTTACCAAGAGACACGCCCTGCATGGCTGCCATACCCATCACACCCACACCGAGAATGGCCGCCGAGATCAGCACCTCTACTAACGTGAACCCCTTTTCGTCGCGTGCCTTCATGATGGTCTTGCCTGCTCCTCTGTTCATGATGTGGCGTTCAACACACAGGGGTTGATGGCCTGCCGACACCACGTCACCTTCCCCGAAGGCGCGAGTGAAATCGTGTAAATCAGATTGGGATTACGTACGCTTTGCAATTGAATCGTCTGGGCCGCCAAAGGCGACGTGCTCAGCCCTCTAGGCGTATACCCGATTGGATTGACAGGAAGTGGCAGGACAAATTTCACTTTTAGAGGCAACATCTCTGCCCCAAGTGGAGCTGTGAACGTCACCTGGTCTTGGCCCATCGGTACATTGGCTGGAGTGGCCACGATCATGGCGTTCCGGCTGATGGCGGCAGTCCGGGCCATAATGAGCCGGTTATAAATCGTCGTGGTTGCTTGATACAGCTCGTACTTGGCATACATGAACGTCAGATTCGGAACGGCCAGCGCCGCAGAGATTCCAATAATGACAACGACGATCATGATCTCAAGAAGGGTAAAACCTCCTTCTTGTAAACGGATCTTGCTTAGCCTGTTTGCTCGAGAGTGCATCATGGCATCCCCAACCGAGCAAGGGGCATGCCGTTACTAAGGCACTTGCGTCATTACTTAACCACTTGATTTATCAATGCTTGTCTAGAATAAGATTGAGCCCGTGATGGTCGCTTTTCGCGCAATGTGCCGACAAATTTTGGCCGAGGCTCGGCACAATCTCGTGCTCACCCTTGGTTTGAGATAGGCAGACTCCCGAGGGCCCAACCGGTCACTACATCTAAATGGTGATTGATTGAAGGCTGGAGATGCGACACCCACAGGCGGCCAAAGGGAAGCCACCCGCGATGAGAGAACAACTTGGTGAGGGATGTTGCCCCTTGGCACTCCGGGCACGAGAAGATCTGACTGGGCTTTTTATTTCACTGCCACGGCACGGACTTGCCTATAGGTAGTGGCGCCTTCCAAGATTTTCTGAATCCCGTGTTGAAGTAGCGTCATCATACCCTCACGCCTCGCGACTGTGGCCATCTCCGCCGTCCGGGCCCGAGACTGAATACACCGCTTCACCTCGTCGGAACCGACCAGCAACTCATGCAGCGCCATCCGGCCTTTGAATCCGCTCTGATTGCACCGCTCACACCCACGCGCGCGATAGAAGCTCAGCTCTGGCGAATACATCACTCCGACTCGATCCCAGTCACATGCTCCATAAGCCTGCACCAGGCCGTCAAACTCCTGCCGGTCCGGATGGTACGCCTCTTTGCAATGCACACAGAGCCGTTTACACAATCGTTGCGCCAGTACCCCTAGCATCGCATCGGAAAAGTTAAAAGCATCGCACCCCATATCCAACAGTCGCGTCACCGTCTCGACGGCACTGTTGGTGTGCAGCGTGCTCATGACCAGGTGACCAGTCAGTGATGCCTCAATCGCGATATCCGCTGTTTCTTTATCACGCATCTCCCCGATCATGATGACATCCGGATCGGCCCGCAGAAACGCCCGCATGGCCGCAGCGAAGGTAAAACCAATCTTAGGGTGCACCTGCACTTGACGGAGCCCCTCCTGGGTCAGCTCGATCGGATCCTCTGCCGTCACGATCTTGCGCGCATCGGTATTCACCTGCTTCAACAGGGCATGCAAGGTCGTCGTTTTCCCGGACCCGGTCGGCCCCACGCAAAGGAGAATGCCCTGAGGACGTTCGACCAATTCCTTCACGGTCTCCAAAACACCCGGCATAAACTCCATGGCCTCCAACGGCATCGGCGTTTTTGCGGTTAAGAGGTTAAGAGTCGTAGCGTGACATCTTCGTTCTCTCCCGCCGTAGGGAGCGTCGCCACACGCAGCTCAAGATCCCGATCTTTTCCGAGGCGATAGCGAATCTTGCCATCCTGCGGTTTGCGCCGTTCTGCGATATCCAGATTAGCCATGATCTTGATACGCGATACTACCGCACGCCGATAGCCGGAGGGGATCTTCATGTAGGGAAAGCAGGTCCCATCAACACGGAAGCGCACCGCGGTGTCACGTCCGGCTGAATAGGGCTCGATATGAATATCCGAGGCCCCAAGTCGATCTGCCTCCGCAATCAATTGGTTAGCCAGTCGTACAATGGCGGAATCGTGCTCCGTAATCTGCTGCATACTGCCGTCAGCTTCGTTCCAGACCTCATGCACGAGTTCACCGAGAATGTCGGCGATTGCCCCGCGAGCCGACTGCTCTGTGGCCAGAAGCAACCACTTTTCGAGATCGCACCGTAGTCCAACAACGACTCGAATCGTCAGCCGTGGGAACGCTCGCCGGATATCCGGATCTTTATCGAGATCCTGCGGATCCGCCCGCAGAATCTCCACCACCGTTCCTTGCCGCTTGATCGGCACCCAGGCACTTTTCCTGAGATACTCAATGCGCAGATTTTTGAGGAGCGCCACCTCTAGAACGG
>JACOEJ010000026.1:25597-28550 GCA_024998645.1 Nitrospira sp. | reverse complement strand
CTTTTCCTGAGATACTCAATGCGCAGATTTTTGAGGAGCGCCACCTCTAGAACGGCGCGTTCATCATACGCAAGAAACGGACAGCTAAAATACTCGCTGAGCACGGCGCCAAAATCCGACTTGGCAACGTGATAGGTGTCGAGAAGGAGCGACTCCAGGTCAACACCTTCCATCTGTACCGCCTCAAGCGCGGCTTCCATCTCATCCTGACTGAGCACACTGCGAGTCACCAGCAGCGCAAGGAGACGGCGCTCCCGATCGATACGGGCAGGCAGACTCTTGCATGGCGGACGTTCGATATTGTCAGAAGGATTCTGAACGGGGAACTTTTCGCTTGGACTCTGCACCATTCACCTCCTCCCTGCCACATCGTTGTCATTCATATCGGACCATCCAGGTCCCTGGCGCTCGCATGACAACCGGAATCCCGCGAAACAGTCCTCGCCCCATCTCATGGTCGTACCACACCTCCATGGTCACCCCAGGGCGAGCAGTCGTAATCGTACCTTCCGCCGATACAGCCCCGAACACCCGCACTGAGCGATCAAGGGTGATATTCCCGACAGCATAAAGGGCCCCGCTCAGGTGAATGTCCGAAAGTTGAACGGAGGTCCGGCTCCCGACCTCCCCGCTTCCTCCGGCGGGGGGACTCAATACAGACAGGGACGGTCCTGATGCCGAGGGGCTCACAATGACATGGCCCTGAACGACAAGGACCGCTTCGAGATAGGCCGCATTCAACCGGACCACGCCAAGGTTGTCAGATCGAGGAGCCATCCCATCCAGCGTGTCAATGAAGATGAGCCCACGGGTATCGCCCACACTTCGAGAGCGAAGATAATCATCGGGCGTCACACCGTGCCCCGGCTGTACCGACCCAGTCGGATAGAGCAGGCCATCCCGATCAATCGCCAGATAAGTACCGTGTTGCCTGGCGAGTTGCTTCAACTGTTCATACCCCCAGTGATCCTTCCTGACCCCGGGAACCGGGTGCCGATTCGCATGGACATTTAGGGGAAACACGCCATTGCTGCTCTGCCCCGGTGAAAGTTGCATGAGCTGAACCGGTCCCCCTATCCACATGGACAGCCATCGGTCTTCGCGATGGGACATGTCGCGATAACTCACACCTGTCACCGGTGCGCTGTCACTCTGCGAGGGGAGATCCTCCACCCGCTGCACAATCAGGTCACCGCCGACGGTCAGGTCTCCCCAATGCACCAGCGCACCTGACTCCGGCGCGACCTGAGGCAGGCCAAGATTTCCTCCAACCTGGATCCCCGCTCGCAGCGCCGGAATTTCCAGAGCGCCGAGTTGCATCGAGACGGCATGTCTCGTGGATGAACTCGCCGTCGTGACCGTTGCGTCAACCGTACAGAGCAACCCGGGTGTGCCCGGCGCATAGATTTTCAACTCTTGCACTGAGCCGAGATCATTCAGGAATCGAAACATTCCTGTACCTGCATCGTTCAATAGAAGTTGGTCTGCACTCCGTGAGGCATCAAGCAGCAGATCGGGACGATCGACGGTACCGATAAATTGAGACCGTCCGGCCTGGTCGAAAAATGAGGGACTTCCGTCTGAAGACGATTGCCGCTTTGTCAGGAGTGCCGCCAATGCCGACGGGTTGGTGTGCGGACTATGAAACCAGGCAATGACCATATCCTGTGCCGCATCGGCAACGGCCTGGGCCACGGCAACATCGGTTGCTCCAGAGGCGCTCGACACCTCTTGCCCTGCCAGATCAAGCAACGCAGCACCAACCAGCGCCAGCACCAAAGCAAGGATGATGACCCCCAACAGCGCGATGCCCTGTTCATGTGATGAGCGTGGCTGAACTGCCTTCATGGCACCTGACTCCTTTCATCTGATGCGCTAGGAACGCACCGTGACTTCTCGAACGACTTTGGGGTCACCGACGACCGGCAAGAGTTCCACTGCGACACGAATAATCCGACCGATCCCTGTACCAGCCTTCCCCCACTCATCCCAGTACGACAAACGCACCGACTGCAGATCGCCGATCAACACTCCGGCGCCTCCATCAATCTGCCGCATCAGCTGCGTGCGATCTCGGTCATCAACCCGGGTGTAGTACGTCACCCGATTGCGCACCTCTACTGACACACCAGGAGGATAGGCTCCTCCAACCGGATCACTCAGCAGGAGTTGACTGCGCTGGCCCGGGCTCTTCAGTCGGTGGGACTCGCACCTACTCATTCCACAGAGCACCATCGTTTTCCCCGCTTCCCACCCACTGCCGTTCTGCACGGGCAAGACGGTTTGACCGGCCGCGACAGGGGCCGTTGTCACCGTCCGCACCCCATGGATATTGGCGGAAAACTCAA
Source organism: Nitrospira sp. (assembly GCA_024998645.1). Taxonomy (GTDB): domain Bacteria; phylum Nitrospirota; class Nitrospiria; order Nitrospirales; family Nitrospiraceae; genus Nitrospira_D. Next base: position 26,202 of record JACOEJ010000026.1, on the reverse strand, counting down.
AGCGATCAGACATGGCAACGGCAATGGTCGACGACGAAGCCATGCGTACTTCCTGCTCAAACACTTCCAAACCCAACCGCATCTCTTGCTGGGCGGCCATGATGCGTTGCTGACGAACGGCTTGAGTCTGCACGATGTTGAACGCCTCCAGGCTTCCCGCCAATACCAGCGTTCCGATCGCCAATCCCACCAGCAGTTCTGACAAACACACCCCGGACTGCGAGATCAGGCCTTTCAGCCACCTATGATGTCGACTCGGTCCGCTCATCGGGCTCCTGTAAATGTCGGATTAGCCCGCACAGTTCCCACCTCTACCACCCGCACACCACCGAGCGCCGGATAGGATGCCGCCGCCCGAATCGTCACCAAGCCGGCAGTGCTGAGTGGCCCGAGACGGTCCATCGCCACCGTCCACTTCAGAGTCACTCCGTCATGCTCCCACTGTGCCGAGTAAATGCCATCTCCGGCCGAGACATCGGCCCCCTGCCCATCATCCGCCATCATCACATCCGTTCTGCCATCGTGGTCGAGATCATCCTGCAGAAGTGCCTCCCACCGCACAGACCGTTTCGCTTCCAAGCGTCCCTGCGCCAGCGCCAATGCCC
>JACOEJ010000026.1:17670-25497 GCA_024998645.1 Nitrospira sp. | reverse complement strand
GGATGAAACACGACATCCGGCCCCGCACTCGGCTCATCGACCTCAAGCCCTTTGTGCTGATACGACAACTGGTGATGCAGCACACGATCGTTACCGACCTCAGCGACGATCGCCTGGCGATCTTGATCGAATACCAGCCGGACACGGTCTCGCTTCGAGATCGCCCATTGCCTCGCCCAACGGAGTTCAGACGAGACCTGCTGCGCAAACACATCGGCCTGCAGGCGCGCCTTCAGCATCATCAGATTGGGAATGGCCAACACCGACACGAGTCCGACGATCGCCATCGAGGTCAGCGCCTCAGTGAGACTGAACCCGCTTTCACTCATCACAACTGATGTTCTGTTTGCGCTGCATCGGTTCATACTCAGGTGTCATATCAAGAGCCATACCTGTAGCGCACAGTTCTGCATTTCGACATGAGCCGATAGGAGCAAGATACCGATCCCTTTGAATCTCACGGGGAAATCATCGGGGAATGAAAGGAATAGTCACGAAACCTAGGCATCGGGACGTGCCCCGCGCAGCGCAGGACAGCGTGACGAGGCGGATACAACCGGGAAAGGATTAGATACAGAGGAGGACGAATAGTGTGAATTTAGGAGATGAAGTTAGCCCGCCAACAACCCCTGGTACCACTCAAGAATGGGGGTTCCAAAGAAGAGGGCGCTCACTGCGCCCAGGACCAGAAATGGGCCGAATGGAATATACTCCTCGCGCTTGATCACCTGCGCCGCAAGTAGCGACACGCCAACGACCGACCCGACCAGGGACCCAATCATGATCGTCATCAATGCCAGCTTCCACCCCAGAAATGCCCCGATCATTGCCAGTAATTTGATATCCCCGCCGCCCATCCCTTCCTTGCCGAACAGATAGGGACTGGCCCAGGCGAGCAGCCACAAAATCCCGCCACCAACGAGCAAGCCAACGAGGCCATTCAGCAATCCCAATGGCAAGATGGTTGCGGCACTCACCAGCCCTAAAACAATCCCGGGAAAGGTGACAGCATTGGGAATAATCTTATGGGACAAGTCAGTACCCGCCACCACGAGCAAGGCAGAAAAAAGGATGGCATAGACCACCGCCACCATCGTAGGCCCGAAGAACCAGAGCATGGCCAGGTACCCAACAGTATTCAAGGCTTCTACGACTGGATAGTGGAGCGGAATACTGACGGAACAGGCACGACATCGACCGGCAAGCATCAGATAGCCCAGAATCGGTACGTTGTCGTACCATGCAATTGGCTTGGAGCAGGCAGGACAATGGGATCCCGGCCAGACAATGGATTCATGGCGAGGCAATCGGTAAATGCACACGTTGAGAAAACTCCCAATGAGTGCACCCAAGAGTCCCACTACGAGATACAGCTGCCACATACCGCGCCAGGCCCCCGTTGAAACCGAGACTAACTTCAATTTCTCTCTAGCTGGTTACGAATACTCTGGTTTCCGTACTCAGTAACCCTACTAGGGCCATTGTGCTTGCATTTACACTCATTAAGAACGTCTCTATAATTTCCCCCGCAGCGCGCCTGAGGTGCAGCCGCGCGAATCCAGTATACCTCAAGCTACGGCGATTCAAAGGAGAACCGACGATTATGGCCAAAGCAACGACCAAGCCTCGGGTACGCAAATCCCTTGCAGACCTTGAGCCCCCTCCTCGCAAGAAACGGCCGGAGTCGCTCACCGCACGTGAGCAGGAAATTCTGGAATTGATCTGGGCCGGATTTAAGAATAAGGAAATCGGCACCAAGCTCAAGATCAGCGTGAAAACGGTGGAAGCGCACCGCGCGAATATGATGAAGAAGATGCGGGTCTCCAACACCGCCCAACTCCTGAAGAACGCCATTCAAGGCGGAGTGCTGAAGATCCGCTAACGTGGGCGGGTTGGTGCGGGCAGACTGCGCTGCCGCACTGCCTCAAAGAGCGTCACTGCCGCAGAAGCCGATACATTCAGCGACTGCACATGCCCCTTCATCGGAATGCGAATCCGTTCATCGCAATGCTGTAATACGCCAGGACGAATCCCCGCCCCCTCTCCCCCAAAGACCAACCCGACAGGGCCTCGAAGATCCACCTCGGTGAACAGTTTCGTCGCCGTCGGTTCTAGGCCATAGATCCACACACCAGTCGCTTTCAGAGACTCAAGCAGCCGGCTCGTATTGGTCACCCGCGCAACGGGAATGTGGTCGATCGCCCCGGCCGACACTTTCGCCACGACCGAGGTCAACCCGGCCGCTCGGCGCTCGGGAATAAATACCCCATGCACACCGGCGCCTTCGGCAGTCCGAAGCACTGCGCCGAGATTATGCGGATCCTCCACGCCATCGAGAATCACCAGTAACGGCGGCTCGTTCCGTTTGGCAGCGCCGGCAAGAATGGATTCTTCCGTCTGGTAGGCCTTCGCTGCGGCAAAGGCCACAATGCCCTGGTGTCGACCACCGGGAGCCAGCCGATCGAGAGACGCGAGCGGCTGAATATGGACCGGCACATGCAGCGCCCGCGCCAACTGCACCAGCTCGGCAAACTGCTTGTCAGTCCGAATCACATGCAGCCGTTGCAACGGCCTGCTACCGGCCTTCAGCGCTTCACGGACCGCATGGAGGCCATAGAGAATCTCCTGGCTGTCATCGTTTCCATCGGCTGGTGCCATCGGGCTTGTCCTCAATGATGATGCCTTGGGCTGCCAATTCCGCTCGAATGGCGTCGGCGCGTTTGAAGTCCTTCTGCTTCTTGGCTTCCGTTCGTTCGGCAATTTGTCTCTCAATCTCGACCTCACTGGCGAGGGAAAGATGTCCCCCGGCTTCGACGTTGAAAACCCAATGATCCAACTGGAACAATGCCAACACCAGGCCCAGCGACCGAAAAGCCTCTCTGGCCGTGCGTCGCGCATCCGTCGACAAACCCTCAGCCAGCAGTTTATTCAGATCACTGCGCAGCCCCTGCAACGCCGCAATAGCCACAGGCGTATTGATATCATCGTCCATAGCCGACCGAAATACGGCCGTGCATCGTTCAATCGCCGCATTCAGTCCTGCATCTCCTGACGCATTCCCGCCGGTCTCGGCCAATCGTGCAAAGAGATCATAGAATCCATTCACCGCATTCTTCGCTTCTTTCAAGGCTTGATCGGAGAAATCCAACGGGCCTCTGTATTGCGTCGCCAACAAGAAATACCGCAACATCTCTCCGGTTTCTGCTTCCGGCCACTCCGACTTTTCAAAGATCTCCCTGATCGTGAAAAAGTTCCCCAGCGACTTGGACATCTTCTCCTGGTTGATCTGCACAAACCCGTTGTGCATCCAGTAGCGGGCAAATTCTTTCCCCGTCGCACCGCACGATTGCGCGATTTCGTTCTCATGGTGCGGGAAAATCAGATCCATCCCGCCGCCGTGGATATCAAACGTCTCGCCCAGGTGCCGAATCGACATGGCGGAACACTCGATGTGCCACCCCGGCCGTCCCTGGCCCCACCGGCTCGGCCAGGCCGGCTCGCCAGGCTTGGCGCTTTTCCATAGTGCAAAATCCATCGGGTGACGCTTCCGCTCGTCCACACCCACCCGTGCCCCGGCTTGGAGATCGTCCAACTTCCGCTTGGATAGCCGCCCGTAGTCCCCATATTTCGCGACTTCGAAGTAGACATCTCCGTCCACTTGATACGCCAAGCCCTTGGCGATCAGGGTTTCGGTCAGCCGGACGATGTCGGCCATATGCTCAGTTGCTTTAGGCTCGATCGACGCGGGTCGTACGCCCAATCGCCTCATATCATCATGATAGGCCTGAATGTATTTCTCAGTGATCGTGTCGCAGCCGACACCCTGCTCATTGGCGCGTTTGATGATCTTGTCATCGACGTCGGTGAAGTTCTTGGCAAACTCGACGCGAAAGCCGGAATATTCCAGGTACCGCCGAACTACATCGAACACCAGCGCACTGCGCGCATGACCAATGTGGCAATAGTCATAGACCGTCACCCCGCATACATACATGCGCACGGTTCCGGGCACGAGCGGTTCAAATGCATCCTTCTTCCCTGTCAGCGTATTGTAAATCTTGAGCATATAATCAGCCTATGGCAGTGCTTTTCGCCGCTTCGGCCAGTGCGACCACACAAAGAGCCCAATGATGATGGCCAGAATTACGCCAATGACAATATCAAACCGATGAAAATAATCGCGCAGTTCTTCCCAGCGCTCTCCCATCTTGAACCCGATATACGCAAGGAGATAACACCAGGGCAACGCACCGAGAAACGTGAACAAGACAAAACGAGGGAAGTTCATCCGCGCAACGCCAGCCGGCAAAGAAATAAATGTGCGCACAACCGGAAGCATCCGGCTGAAAAACACCGCGGCTTCCCCGTATTTCAGGAACCAGCGATCGGCGATATCGAGATCTCGATGCGACACAAGAAAGTACGGGCCATAGCGCTCCACAAACGGACGGCCACCCCAAACTCCGGCATAGTAGGCGGCAACAGACCCGACGACGTTCCCAATCGCTCCGGCCAGCGTCACCCCGAGCATCGTGAACTGCCCGGACAGTACCAGATAGCCGGAAAACGGCATAATAATCTCGCTGGGTAACGGAATACAGGCGCTCTCGACAGCCATGGTAAACAGAATTCCGGCATAGCCGAATCGGGAAATGCAGGCAATGACGAAGCGACTCAGTTCCCCGATAATCGCTTCAATGAGACCTCCGATCATCGATCACCCCTTCCGGCGTGAGGCTGATTGCCCGCGTAGCTTGGGGCTCACCGACCTGCCTTGGATCATCGGTTCCCAAGCGCGAAAATGATCGAGCAATGCATAGTTGGTGCAGTCCAGGTGAATCGGTGTCACCGACACCCGGCCCTCCTCGAGCGCTTCATGATCGGCGTTCTTGCTCCGGCTCCAGGACACCCGCGTCCCGGCGATCCAGAAATATTTCCTGCCATGCGGATCGAGCTTCTCGATAATGGGATTATCAAAGCGCCGGCGACTGAGACATGTGACACGCACTCCCTTGATGGAACGCAACGCACGATTCGGCACATTCACATTCAACAATGTTTCATCGGGCAGTCCTTGCTCCAGCACGAGCCGGACGATGCGCGCCGCATAGTCGGCGGCGACGGGAAACCGAAAGGTCTCTCGTCCTTCCTGTGATACGGCAATCGATGGAATGCCAAGGATCGTCCCCTCCATCGCCGCAGAAACGGTTCCCGAATAGAGGACGTCATCCCCAAGATTGACGCCCTTATTGATTCCGGACACCACAATGGCAGGAGGCTTCGGCATCACTTTAAGCAGCGCCAAGTTCACACAATCCACCGGCGTGCCGTTCACGGAAAATGTCCGCGGAGCCAGACGATGTAGGCGAAGAGGTTTATGGAGCGTCACGGCATGAGCCACAGCGGTACGTTCCCGATCCGGCGCCACCACCCACACCTCGCCGATCGCCTTGAGCGCATCGGCCAATGCCGTTAAACCAGGCGAGTCGATCCCATCGTCATTCGTGACTAAAATTCGCATGTGATTCCAGTCATAAAAAAAGCTGCACGCGGCAGCTTTTTCTCCATCCCTGTGGCCGACCGAGAAGCCGCGCCACTATCGCTGCCGCGTGCTCAGCCGCCAGGGGGCTCTAGAAAAGATTGGTCGGGGCGGCGGGATTTGAACCCACGACCACTCGCACCCCAAGCGAGTACGCTACCGGGCTGCGCTACGCCCCGACATCTTCTCTGTATGATTCGATCCCTATTGTCGCTTGTGCAACCCCGGAAAGGCAATGGGGATGTTACTGAAGACTTACCGTGAATGCGCGTCGATGATTTTCACAATGGCCTGGAGATCCCCGCGCAGCTTCTTGGCCAGCTCTTGAGGAGTGAGCTTCCGAGAAGCCGCCCGCCCACGCCTGGCCCAATACCGCTTCACACCCTCCAGCGTGTGACCTTCCTCGTACAGCATCCGCTTAATTTCAAGGACCGTCTCAATGTCCCGACGAATATACAGACGCTGGTTCCCACGACTCTTCTTCGGACTCAGGAACTTAAACTCAGACTCCCAAAAACGTAGCACATAAGCAGGGAGCTTCGTCAGTTGACTCACCTCCCCGATTTTATAGAAAACTTTACTCCCCAGCCTGGGTTCAATCCCCATGACCGGCCCTCATACTGTGGTCGCGATGTGGGTCTCGCGATGGCTACGAATTGACGTACTTCTTAAAGACTTGGCTCGGGCGGAATGTGACAACACGACGCGGGGTAATCCCAATTTCTTCTCCTGTACGAGGATTGCGCCCCTTGCGAGAACCTTTGCTGCGAACGACGAAATTGCCGAACCCCGCAATCTTGACTGACTCACCTTTTTGCAGCACCGACTTGAGGAGATTGAGCACAAGTTCAACGATATCAGCCGCCTCATTTTTCGAAATTCCAACCTGCTTGAATATCTCGTTCGCGATATCAGCCTTTCTCATGCCACCCCCCTCCGTAACCGCTGCACATTCCCATCACACAACCTCCGATGAAGTTGCACTCTAAAGACGGAAAGTTCTGCTTAAGTTACGTGAGGTTACGAGTTCTGTCAAGAATAAACATTGGCGGACAGGCGGCAGGAGTGCGCTAACGCTTCGAAAGAAGCTTGTACTCAATGCTGTCGGCTAAGGCTTGCCAGGTCGCCTCTATAATGTTCTCGGATACCCCGACTGTTCCCCACTTATCTTTGTGGTCGCCGGATTCGATCAGCACCCGCACCTTCGACTCGGTGCCTTTATTGGCCGCGAGCACTCGCACTTTGTAGTCGAGTAATTTCACTTCCTGTAATTGCGGGTAGAATTTTTCCAACGACTTACGCAGCGCATGATCCAGCGCATTCACAGGCCCGGCTCCGACCGCTGCGGTGTGCTCAACCACTCCGCCAACCTTGACCATGACGGTCGCCTCTGAAAGGGGCGCGCCATCATCCTGTTTCTTTTCAACAATCACGCGGAATCCCAGCAGCTGGAACGCCGGTTTATGAGTCCCCATCGCCTTGCGCATCAGCAGCTCAAACGAACCCTCAGCGCCCTCAAACTGGTAGCCCTCATTTTCGCGTTCTTTGAGCGTATCGATCAGCTCTTGCACCTTCGCGTGATTCTTTGACAGCTTAATGCCGTAGGCCTCGATCTTGTCTAACAGACCACTCCGTCCAGCATAGTCCGACACCAGCACGCGCTGGCGATTTCCGACCTTCGTCGGATCGACGTGCTCATACGTCAACGCATTCTTCAGCACCGCATGAATGTGGACGCCGCCTTTGTGAGCAAACGCAGAATCGCCAACATAAGGTTGATGCTTGTTGGGCATCAAGTTCGCGATTTCCGTGACGAATCCCGAAACATCTTTCAAATGACTGAGCCGGTCACCGAGTGCCGGACGACGCATCTTCAACTCTAGATTGGGAATGATTGAACACAGGTTGGCATTTCCACACCGCTCACCGATCCCATTGATCGTCCCCTGCACCTGAACAATGCCGGTCTCAATCGCCACCAGAGAATTCGCCACGGCCATTTCACAATCGTTGTGGGCATGGATACCCAGCGGCACCTTGATTTCCTGGCGAACCACTTCGCAGATCGCCCGGATCTCCCACGGCATCGCCCCACCATTTGTATCGCAGAGAATGACTCGTTCAGCCCCAGCCTCCACCGCTTTGCGAATCGTATTCAGCGCATACTCCGGATTCGTCTTGTAGCCGTCGAAGAAATGCTCGGCATCGTAAAACACCCGCCGTCCCTTACTTTTCAGATGCGCGATGGAATCGCCGATCAATTCGAGATTTTTCGCCAGCGAGATCCC
>JACOEJ010000026.1:16387-17570 GCA_024998645.1 Nitrospira sp. | reverse complement strand
TCCAAATACTTCTCGGCAATCACGCAGGAAATTTTGATCTCCGAAGTGCTGATCATCATGATGTTGACCCCCTCACGGGATAACACCTCGAACATCTTCGCTGCGACACCCGAATGCGAGCGCATGCCCACCCCGATGAGCGAAACCTTGGCAATCGCTTCGGTGATCGCCACACTTCTGGCTCCAATATCTTTGGCCACATCTTGAAGCAACGGGGTGGCGGCGCGCAAATCCGCCCGAGGAACGGTGAACGACAAATCCGTCAACGCATCCTGACTTACATTCTGAATGATCATATCGACGTTGATGTTGGCTTGGGCGACGGGCCCAAAAATTTTTGCCGCGATGCCGGGCTTGTCGGGAACACCGACCATCGTGATTTTTGCCTGGTTCCGGTCTCCCGTGACTCCCGCCACCGCCACCGCTTCCATATCCGCATCTTCACGTGTCACGAGAGTCCCCTTTCCTTCTTTGAAACTCGAGTTCACCTCAACCGGGACATTGAACTTCGCGGCGAACTCCACCGACCTGGCCTGCAACACCTTCGCGCCGAGGCTGGCCATTTCCAACATTTCTTCATATGAAATCTTATCGATCCGCCGCGCCGCAGGCACCACATTGGGATCTGACGTGTAGACCCCATCCACATCGGTAAAGATGATGCACCGATCGGCTTTCAACGCCGCGGCCAATGCCACCGCAGACAGATCCGATCCGCCACGTCCCAACGTCGTGACATCCGACTGTTCATTGATTCCCTGGAACCCCGCCACCACGGGAATGATGCCTTTTGCCAACGCTTCGCGAAGCCGATCGGCGGAGACCCGTGCAATCCGGGCCTTGGTATGAGCGCTGTTGGTGACAATGCCGACTTGCCGTCCTGTGTAGGACCGGGCATTCAGCCCGCGACCACGAAGATCCATCGCCAAGAGTGCCACGGTCACGCGCTCACCCGTGGACAGCAGCATGTCCATCTCACGGTCATCGGGCGTGGCGGCCGCCTCATGCGCAAGCTTGATCAATCGATCCGTCTCGCCGCTCATTGCAGACAACACGACGACCACCTGATCTCCGGCGCGATGCGATTGCGCGACCCGCTCTGCGACCCGATGGATCCGTTCGATCGTGCCGACCGACGTCCCGCCGTATTTTTGAACAATCAACGCCACCGACTCACCCTTTG
>JACOEJ010000026.1:6877-16287 GCA_024998645.1 Nitrospira sp. | reverse complement strand
GGCGCCTTGGAGGCCTGCGCATCAGCCTCGGTGAATCGACGATCGCCTGACACTCCGTCCTTGCCTGGACCCTCACCAAACACCGCGAACGCCTGTCCCTGCACCCCTTCACCATGATCACACAACGCGAGAAACCGATAGGGGCCTTTCTTGGCAAGTCCTTCCAGGATCGGCCCGACGAGGTCCCGGTCAAACTCTTCGATGGCCTTCACCGTCGCATTCACATCGCTGCCATGCACCACTTCATCGGACAGGGAGGCATGGACATAGACAAAGTCTTTCTTGCCAAACTCATCGAGTATCGTCTCCGCCATCGCCTTGAATTGCCCGTCACCAAGCCCTGGAGAATCCGACGCGTCCAACCCGGCGCACAATCCAACCCCGCGGTGGACGTCGCTGGAGGCCACGACCGCGCCGGTGACGTGAAATCGCTCCGTCAGGCTGGGCCATGGAATAGCCCGCCCCTCTCCCCATAGCCAGATACAATTGGCCGGATTCTTTCCTGAAGCCAACCGCTCCGCGTTGACCGGATGATCGCGCAAAATGAGATGGGACGCTTCCATGAGCTCTCGCAGAATAGTCGCTCCGTCTCCCGTCGGGAGCGCATCCCCGATCAGACGGCCTCTCACCGACTGCGGATCGACACACACGGCCCGCGGCTTTCCCTTCATCCACACCATGACATGACGATGGCCCGTACCGGGGTAGAACTGCATCGTTTCAGAGCCCAGCTGCTCGTTGATCGCCTCGATCAATTCACGCGCCTCATCCGTTTCGATGAGGCCGGCCGTCGCATCATCGAGCACAACATGCGCGCTTAACTTCTTGATGTCTGCACCGACTTTTCCGCCTTCCGGCTTCACCGTGACCATCGTACAACGATAGACTACGTCTTGCTCCGTCACAGAGACACCGAGGCTCGCGGCCTCGAGCGGGCCGGGACCTTGATAGTATTTCTTGGGGTCATACCCGAGAATCGCGGTCCCGTTGAGACCGCTGCCATGACGATTCCCCTCCGCGGGATTCGTGACCAACCCGAGTTCGCCGACCCGTGCCAATCGATCAAGATGAGGCGTGGCAGCCGCCTGGAGCGGCGTGCGTCCCCCCAAAGCATCCTGCGCATGACCCGCTAACCCGCCAGCATGGAGAATCAGATACTTCATTGAGATCAGACCCTCATCGTGCGTTTAATAACCGGGCAACATCCGAGGATGTTGCCTTGACAGTCAACGGCGGTTTCGACACGCTGATCGCCGTATCGGCATCTTTCAATCCATGTCCGGTCAGCGTACACACCACCGTCTCCCCTTCCCGCAATTTGCCTGCACGGCCCAACTTCGTAACGCCGGCCACCGACGCCGCAGACGCCGGCTCACAAAACACGCCCTCCGTCGCCGCCACCAGCGTATAGGCTTGAAGAATTTCTTCATCGGTGACCATATCGATCGCACCCGATGATTCTTCCACCGCGGTCGACGCCGCAGCCCAGCTCGCCGGATTCCCGATCCGAATCGCAGTGGCAATCGTTTGCGGTTCTTCAACCACCCGACCCAATACCATCGGTGCGGCTCCTGCCGCCTGAAATCCCATCATGCGCGGCAATTTGGTCGTCTGATTCGCGGCCCGATATTCTCGATAGCCTTTCCAATAGGCCGTAATGTTCCCGGCATTCCCGACCGGCAGTACGTGCAGATGCGGCGCATCCCCTAATTGGTCACACACTTCAAACGCGGCCGTCTTCTGGCCTTCGATTCGAAAGGGATTGATGGAGTTGACCAGCTCAATATGGTGGGCGGCCGAGAGATCTTTGACGATCGTGAGCGCCTGATCGAAATTGCCTTCGATTTGAATGACCGTCGCCTGGTGCATCATGGCTTGCGACAGTTTCCCGAGCGCGATCTTGCCCGCCGGGATCAGCACATAGACGGCCAGCCCGGCGCGGGCCCCGTACGCAGCAGCGGAGGCGGAGGTATTGCCGGTCGACGCGCACATGACCGCGCGTGCCCCCTGCTCCACCGCCTTCGATATCGCCATCGTCATCCCGCGATCTTTGAATGAGCCGGTGGGATTGGCGCCTTCGAATTTCAAGTAGAGATCGACACCCGGAGCGATCGCCTTCGCCAAACGTTCCGCGCGAATGAGCGGCGTATTGCCTTCCCCTAAGCTGATGATCGGCGTCGCCCCCGTCACCGGAAGAAACTTTCGATACTCCTCAATAATGCCGCGCCAACGAGCCATCCGACTACTCATCCTTCCCTTCCACGCGGATCAGCGTGACGGGCTCAGAAATAAAGGCCTGACGATTGATTTCACGAATCGCCTTTTGCACATCCCGCTCTTTCGCCATATGCGTCTTGATCACCACCGGAACCGTCTGCCCTTCGCGACGGCCCTGCTGGAGCATCGACGAGATGCTGATCTCGCAGTGGCCCAGCTCTCCGGCAATCTGCGCCAACACACCCGGTCGATCAACTACCATGAATCGGAGATAGTACAACGAGCTGATTTCTTCCATAGGCTTGATACGGATCGGCCGCCGCTGATCTTGCTGAAACGAAGCCGGCGGGACACGCCCGGCGGCGCCTTTCAGTACATTACGCCCGATCGCAATCACGTCGCTCACCACCGCACTGCCGGTCGGCAGGGAGCCCGCGCCTCGGCCATGCAGGATTACATCACCGACGGCATCCCCCACGAGATGGATCGCGTTATAGACGCCATCTACTTTGGCAATCGGAGAGTCGGACGGCACCATGGTTGGATGCACCCGCGCTTCAACGGCCCCGTCATTGAGCTTGGCGATCCCCAAGAGTTTGATCGTATATCCAAACTCTCTCGCGTACGCAATGTCCTGCTCCGTTATGTTGGTAATCCCCTCGGTGTAGATCTCTTTGAAATTGATTGGCGTTCCAAAAGCCAGATTCGCCAGAATGGCGAGCTTGTGGGCCGAATCAATCCCGGCCACATCAAAGGTGGGATCCGCTTCCGCATACCCGGCTTGCTGAGCATCTTTGAGGACCGCCTCAAAACTATGCCCGTCGCGAGTCATCCGGGAGAGAATATAATTCGACGTCCCGTTGATAATGCCGTAGATCGACTCGATACGATTCGCTGCCAGCCCTTCGGTCAGCGCCCGAATGACCGGAATTCCGCCGCCCACGCTGGCTTCGAACCCAAGGTCCACATGCTGCGACTCCGCCGCCGCGAAAATTTCTTCTCCGTGCAACGCCAAGAGCGCTTTATTGGCCGTGACCACATGTTTGCCGGCGGCAATCGCATCGAGCATCACACGCTTGGCAAAATCGTAGCCGCCGACCAGCTCGATCACAATATCGATTGCCGGATCGGCAAGGACCTGCTTCACATCCGTCGTCAGCACACCGGGCGGCACCGCCACTCCGCGATCACGGGTGATGTCGAGATCGGCAATCCGCAGCAATTCGACCGGAACGCCGACCCGCCGACGGATCAGGGCCGCGTTCTCGTACAAGACTTTCGCGACGCCGGTTCCGACGGTTCCAAATCCGATCAGGCCGACACCGATGCGGGTTTTCATTCCTCCGACCCTTCGAGCTTCAACACCTTTTTAATCCCCCGAACTGCCTGCCTGGTTCGATGCTCGTTCTCGACCAGCCCGAATCGCACATACTCATCGCCCCCCTCACCGAACCCGATACCGGGGGAGACCGCCACCTTCGCTTCACGCAGCAACAACTTCGAGAATTCCAACGACCCCATGTGCCGATAGGCCTGCGGAATCTGTGCCCACACAAACATCGTCGCCAGCGGTTTGGTCACCTGCCACCCGATCCGGTTCAAGCCTCCCACCAGCACATCCCGCCGTTTCTGATAGCGCAACACCGTCTCTCTGACGCAGTCCTGAGGCCCGTTCAACGCGATGACACTGGCAATCTGGACCGGCTGAAAAATACCGTAATCGAGATAGCTCTTGATCTTGGCTAATGCTCCGACCACTTCTCGATTGCCGACACAGAATCCCACGCGCCACCCGGGCATGTTGTAGGCCTTTGACAGCGTATAGAATTCGACCCCGATATCCTTCGCGCCGGGGACCTGGAGAAAACTCGGCGCCTTATATCCATCAAACACCAGGTCGGCATAGGCCAGATCGTGAATGACGATCACGTTGTGCTCTTTGGCAAACGCGACAATCTTCTTAAAAAACGAGATGTCGACCACCGCAGTTGTGGGATTGTGCGGAAAGTTGATGACCAGAATTTTCGGACGCGGCATCGTCTGCCGATAGACCCGTTGCAAGTCCTCAAAAAAATCGCTGTCCTGCCGCAGTTCGATCCCGCGCACCTCGCCCCCGGCAATAATAAAACTATACATGTGGATGGGGTACGTCGGCGTGGGCGTGAGGACAACGTCACCGGGACCGATCATCGCCAGCGCAAGATGGGCCAGGCCTTCCTTGGAGCCAATCGTCACAATGGCTTCAGTCTCTGGATCCAATTCAACATTGTAATTCCGCTTGTACCAGCCACATATCGCCTGACGCAGCTTGGTGATGCCACGCGACGCGGAGTAGCGATGGTTTTTGCCTTTGCGGGCGGCTTCAATCAGCTTGTCGACGATGTGAGGCGGAGTCGGCTGGTCGGGATTGCCCATCCCGAAATCGATGACATCCTCTCCGCGTTGTCGAGCTTCTAACTTGAGGCTCTGCACCTGAGCAAACACATATGGCGGAAGTCGCTTTAACCGATAAAACCCATCGCCCAAACCCATGACGGTCCTCTACCTCTTAAATTCTGGTCTCCTTCAAGCTGCTCCTCAATGAACAGAGGAATGAACAGGCTGGAAGAAGGGCCTATTCTAATTGAGGGCCTCTGTCGAGTCAATTTACCTTGTGATTCTGTGGGGTTCGGTTTCAGCAAACATTCAGGCCCAACACGGAACCCATTCCAGCGGCTCACACCTGCCAACCTTGCTCCATCCCTCGCCTTCTGCTATTAATGCGTCACGTTTCCCCCGTCACTCATTCCTTTCCTGTAGGTCTCCCACAGGCTGGAGGTGTCATGGCCAGGCTGGGCGTCAATATTGACCATATCGCGACCCTTCGCCAAGCCCGGGGCGGGACCGATCCGGATCCCTTGGCCGCAGCGGTTCTCGTGGAACTCGCCGGTGCCGATGGCCTCGTCGTGCACTTACGCGAAGATCGGCGGCACATTCAGGACCGGGACCTCACGCTGTTGCGGGAGATCGTCCGGACCAAGCTAGACCTGGAAATGGCCGCCGATGAAGCCATGGTTAAAATCGCCCTGACCGTAAAACCGGACCTGGTCACCCTGGTCCCGGAAAAACGACAAGAGCTCACGACCGAAGGCGGTCTGGATGTGGCAGGATTGAAAGAGCGCATGCAGACCACCGTCTCCATGCTGCACGATGCCGGGATCCCCGTCAGTCTCTTCGTCGAACCTGATCTCAACCAGATCAAAGCGGCGCACAAGATTTCGGCCGACTTCGTCGAGCTACACACCGGGCGCTATGCCAATGCCACCAAGTCGAAAGAGGCTGATGCGGAATTCGAGGCGATCACCCAGGCCGCCAAGCTCGCCTACAAGCTCGGCATGGGCGTCAACGCCGGGCACGGCCTCAATTATCGCAATGTCGCACGCCTGACCCTTATTCCGGAAATCGTGGAGTACAACATCGGGCACAGCATCATCGCCCGCGCCGTCCTCGTCGGCCTCGACCAGGCAGTCAAAGAAATGAAAGCGCTACTCGGCTAACCTGCCTGTCGACGCCATTCACTGTACCGCGAGCCGTCAACGATCTCATGACGCCACACTCACCCATCTTCCCGCCGCACGATGTGCTCCATGCCGCGCCACAACAGCCTGCAGCGATGAAAGGGCCTGCCCCGCAATGATGCTCATCGTCACCGCCGCGCAGATGCAGGCGCTGGATCGTCGGACGATCGAGGAGGCCGGCGTGCCCGGCTCCACGCTGATGGAGCGGGCCGGAACCGGTGTCGTCGCCAGCCTTGAGCAACAGATCGGTTCCCTGCGCGGGAAGACCATCACGATCCTCTGCGGGAAAGGAAATAACGGTGGCGACGGATTCGTCGTGGCGCGCCTGCTGCACAAGCAACGGGCCAAGGTACAGGTATTCACCTTGGCTCCGGCCGCGGACCTGAGTCGCGACGCCGCGCGCATGTACAAGCAACTCATCCGGACCGCCGGCAAGACTATCGTGAAGCCGTTTTCCTCTACAAGTCAGATTCAGACGATACTCGGCGACAGCGACGTGATCATCGACGCACTGCTCGGAACAGGCCTGGCAGCTCCGGTCACCGGGCGCTATGCAGAAGCCATAGACAGCATCAACCAGGCACAACGCCTGACCGTGGCCGTGGATCTGCCCTCCGGCATCCATGCCGATACCGGCGCCGTGTTAGGCCGCGCCGTGAAGGCCGATTTAACCGTGACCTTCGGGCTGCCAAAGCTGGGCCTATTCCAGAATCAAGGCATCGATCACGCCGGACGCGTGGAGATCGTCGACATCGGAATTCCACCGGCCTATGTCGATGCCACGGAAAGCCCGATCCACTTGATCACCTCCCCGTTTGTTCGGGCCGCCTTACCTCTCCGACGGCTCTCCAGTCACAAAGGCACGTTCGGCCATGCCGGCATCATCGCCGGATCAGTTGGCAAGACCGGAGCCGCAGCGATGTCGGCACAGGCTGCGCTGCGAATGGGGGCCGGGTTGGTGACCGTGGCCATTCCTGCGAGCGTCAACGATGTCCTGGAGGCCAAGCTCTTGGAAGTCATGACGATCCCGATGCCCGAGACCAAGGCGCGCACATTGTCCCGCGCTGCGTTGGACCGGCTGAAAGACTTCGTCAACGCGAGAACCGCTGTCGCGATCGGCCCGGGACTCTCAACCCATCCGGAAACCGTTGAGCTGGTGCAGGCACTTATCCGGCAACTGGATCGACCGAGTGTCCTTGATGCCGATGCGTTGAATGCGCTGGCCGGTCGCGCCGCGCTCTTAACCGAGTGTACAATCCCCCCTATTCTGACACCGCATCCCGGCGAAATGGCCAGACTGGTGACCGAATCCTCGGCTCGATCGGTCAACGGGGACCGGATCGGCACGGCCACACGCTTTGCCAGAGCACGCGGCTGCTACGTCGTGCTCAAAGGAGCCAGAACCGTGATTGCCGGACCTGACGGTAGAGTGGCCATTTGCCCGACCGGCAATCCCGGCATGGCCACAGCTGGAACCGGCGATGTCTTAACCGGTATGATCGTCGGATTACTCGCCCAAGGAGTCGCCTCATGGGAGGCCGCTTGTGCCGCAACGTATGTGCACGGACTCGCCGGAGACCTGGCCGCCGAGACAATAGGACAGACCAGCTTAATCGCCAGAGATGTCATTGACCATATTCCTTATGCGCTCACGAATATCAGCTCAGCGTAGCCGGTCCACGACCACCGCACCACGGAAAGCCCGCGCGGCTAAGCCGTCACGCCCTGCGTCGCCTGCGCTCTGGACGGTGGCGCTCCCCTCCTGCACCGCCACAGAAGCATTTGGCCGGATCATCGGACGGTCGCTGGCTGGCGGCGAAACCCTGGCCCTCTCCGGAGAACTCGGCGCCGGTAAAACGGCTCTCGTGCGTGGCATTGCCGCAGGCCTGGGCACGCCGTCGAACCAGGTGACCAGCCCGACCTTCGTCTTGATCCACGAATACGAGGGACGGCTCCCGCTGATTCATGTGGACCTCTATCGACTGCGGAGCGTAGCGGAAGCCGAGGGGATCGGCCTGCAGGAGTACTTTCAGGGGAACATCGTCACGGCGATCGAATGGGCTGACAAGTTCCCGGGGTTATTGCCGAGTGATCGGTTTGAACTCACGCTGCAGCACAAAACACCGACGACGAGAACTGCTCGCATGATCGCCCATGGACCGCGCGCCTGCACGTTGCTCGCAGTACTCAAACGGGCCGTTCGACAATACCGGCGTGCGGCTGCACCCGAGGCATCGCCCAAGATTGCCACCCGGAGAAGGGGACCCCGCACATCATGATTCGACTCACCCTAGTCGGCATTCTGCTGCTCCTCTCCCTGGCGTTCTTTCTCCAGAATCAGGAACAGGAAGTCACCTTGCGGTACTTCTTCGGTTTACTGGAAGCCTCCACCCCGATCTATAAACCCATCCTCACGGCCTTCGCTGTCGGCCTGCTCGTGTCCGGCATTCTGTTGTTCCCCCCGTGGGTGCGCAGCCGAATCGAACTCCGACGCAAGACCAAAGCGCTGCAAGACGCCGAAGTGGATCTGGAGCGTGCACGCCAATCACTCGAAAAGCTGACCGGCCGTTCGAGTTCTACCACCGAGCCCGCGCGAGATCTCGTCGATGAGTGAGCACGACGCCAGTCCGCTGATGCGGCAATACCGGGAGATCAAGCGCGGCTACGAACATGCAATCTTGTTTTTCCGGGTAGGTGATTTCTACGAAATGTTTTATCAGGATGCGCAGGAAGCATCGCGCATTCTTTCCATCGCGCTGACCTCGCGCGATAAGAACAGTCCGAATCCTGTCCCGCTCTGTGGCGTCCCTTACCATGCCGCGACCGGCTATATCGCCAAACTGCTGAAGGCCGGACGGACGGTGGCCCTGTGCGAGCAGGTCGAGGACCCCAAGCTTGCCAAAGGACTGGTACGCCGCGAGGTCGTACGGCTGTATACGCCAGGCACGCTCGTCGAAACCGAGTTTCTTTCTCCGGTCGAATCGAATTTCCTCGCAGCAGTGTCCGTGAACTCCACAGCCAAACCACAATCCGTGATCGGATTGGCAATGCTTGAAGTCTCCACCGGAGAATTCTGGATTGCCGAATTTCAGGGGGATCAGGCTCGGACGCAAACCTTGGATGAGCTGGCCCGTCTGGATCCACGGGAAATTCTGTATGCGCCAACGGCCAGACGGGAAGACAGTGCCTGGCTCGATCAAATGAAGGGAATTCGCCTGTGCGAGCGTGACGCATTGACGTTTGAACCGGAACGAGCCGCTCGCCTGCTGCAAGAGCAGTTTCACATTCATTCGCTGGAAGCCTTCGGCTGTCAGGGCCTCACGGTGGGAGTCGGCGCAGCCGGCGCTGTCCTGAGCTACTTCCGCGACACCCAGCCGACAGCGCCGCTGGACTACATTCGTCGTCCGCGCGTCCGCCGGATCTCGGACGCGATGCATTTGGACAGCGTCACCATTCGCAATCTTGAGCTGCTCAAACCGATGGGGGCGTTAGACGATAGTCACAGCGGGAAACCTGCCACGCTGCTCTCCGTACTCGATCGAACCGTCACCGCCATGGGAAGCCGCCTGCTCCGCCAATGGTTAGTCCGACCGCTGATTCACAGTGATGCAATCCAAGCCCGACTCGATGCCGTCG
>JACOEJ010000026.1:0-6777 GCA_024998645.1 Nitrospira sp. | reverse complement strand
CAACCGGAGGCGCCGATGTCGCTTCGCGACGGCGGCGTGATCCGCGACGGATACCACGCTGACGTGGATGAACTGCGAAAAGCCAACACTGAAGGCAAACACTGGATTGCCGCATTGGAGGCGAAAGAGCGGGAACGGACTGGCATCGAATCCCTGAAAGTTCGCTACAACCAGGTGTTCGGCTACTACATTGAAATCACCAAGACCAACTTGGCCCGCGTGCCGGCAGACTTTATCCGCAAGCAAACGCTGGTCAACGCCGAGCGGTTCATGACCCCCGAGTTGAAAGAACTCGAAGAGCGCGTGACGGGCGCCGAAGTGAAACTGCTGGCACTGGAGCAGGATCTGTTCGCACAACTTCGCACCACACTCGCCGGCCATGCCGGCCGTCTGCAGGAAATGGCCGGGAAACTTGCCTTGATCGACGTCCTGGCCGGGCTGGCTGAAACCGCCGCACTGAATCAATATACAAAACCTGTTATCAACGAGAGCGGGTTGATCGACATTCGAGGCGGCCGGCATCCCGTCGTGGAACGGTTGACTGAAGAGATGGCATTCGTACCGAATGATACGCTGCTGAACCTGGACTCACATCGTCTTCAGATCCTGACAGGACCGAATATGGCAGGCAAAAGCACCTTCCTTCGCCAGGTCGCCTTGATCGTGCTGCTCGCGCAGATCGGTAGTTTCGTCCCGGCTACTGCGGCGACGATCGGCGTGGTCGATCGAATCTTCACCCGCGTCGGAGCCTCGGATAATCTGGCCAGCGGCCACAGCACCTTCATGGTAGAGATGGTGGAAACCGCCACGATTCTTCACAGTGCAACTGTGCGGAGCCTGATCCTGCTTGACGAAATCGGGCGGGGCACCAGTACCTATGACGGACTCAGTATTGCCTGGGCCGTCGCAGAATATATCCACGATCGCAGGACGCTCGGATCGCGGACATTGTTCGCAACGCATTATCATGAGATGACTCAATTAGAACAACAGCGGGACGGGATCAAGAATTTCCGTGTGGCGGTGCAGGAACGTGACGGCGATGTGGTCTTTCTCAGAAAGATTGTCGCCGGAGGAGCGGACCGCAGCTACGGCATCTACGTCGCGAAACTGGCAGGGCTTCCACAGTCCGTCATCACGCGGGCCCAGGATGTCCTTGTGCAATTAGAGCGGCCGGAGTCGGCCCAGATTGCAGAGTCAGTTACTACCCACACAGAGCCTGCTGCCGCGCCGTTGCCGCAACCGCACCCCCTCGTCGAAGAGGTGCGGCAGATCGATTTATTTTCAATGACGCCTCTGGATGCCCTCAACCGCCTTGCGGACCTTCAGCGAAAAGTAACCCCCTCATCCAAAGACGCCGCATTCTGAGGCCCTCCTTCCCTCTTGATGCCGCTTCCTCAATAGTCGGATAATGACCTTCTGCGAGGCGCTTCATGGCAGTCGATGCCAATCGACGACTCCTCTTGGCGATCATCGGTCTGGGGATCGTCTTATTCTGTCTCGACCTCTATCTCCCGCTCGGAATCGGAAACGGGGTTCTCTACGGAGGACTCGTCATTCTATCGTTCCTGTTGCCGAATCGGACCGGGCCGGTTATCACCGCCGCCATCTGCTCGGTACTGACAATGGCCGACGTAATTCTGAGCCCCACGCTCGACGGAGTCCCCCTCTGGATGGGGGTGACGAACCGGCTCTTTAGTTTGACGGCCATCTGGCTACCGGTGTTGTTCTTTCTGCATCAGCGGAGAGCTGAGGACGCGTTGCAACGCACCCGGGAACTCGCAGATGTGAACATCGCCCTGGTGGAAGAAATCGCGGAGCGAACACAAACCGAGCGATCGCTTCGGAACAGCGAAGCGGTACTGCAGACCAATCAGCAAGAGCTCCGGCAGAGCCGTGAAGAATTGCGCGCGTTAGCCGGACAACTCCTCACGGCTCAGGAAGAGGACCGCAGGCGGATTTCACGGGACCTACACGACGATATCAACCAACGGCTCGCCATGCTCTCAATGGATTTGCGGCAGGCTGAGAAAGATGAGGCCTCTGACGCACACTCGCTCCGCTCGACGATTCGGCTGGTCTCCGACCGGCTGACCGCTATTTCTGATGACGTACGCCAGATGGCCTATCGATTTCACCCTTCCATCCTCGACGATCTCGGGCTCGTGAAAGCCATTCGACGCCAGATCGATGATTTCTCCACCCGCACAGGAATCAAGACATCCTATGTTCATCGAGATCCTGCGACGGGACTCCCTGCAGAAATGGCGATCTGTCTCTATCGGATCGTACAGGAAAGTCTGAGCAACATTGTCCGCCACGCCCACGCCTCTCAGGTTGAAGTCGAGTTGATCTGCGAAGACGATATCGTGTCTCTCTCTGTCCATGACAACGGCAAGGGATTCGACCGGGCGCAACTCTCACAGACTGGAGCACACCTGGGGCTTCTCAGCATGAAAGAGCGAGTTCGCCTGGCTAAGGGTCGGTTTGGAATCGATTCCACGCCCTCCCAGGGCACCCACGTCCATGTTGAAATTCCCCTGACCACAGGAGCACCTCGTGCATAAACCCCGCGTTCTGCTGGCCGACGACCACGCGCTCATCATTGAGGGATTCAAGCGTATTCTGGAAGACCGGTACGATCTTGTCGGGACCGCCCCCGACGGTCGCGCACTGATCGAGTCGGCCAAGACCCTTCAGCCGGACATCATCATTCTAGACGTGTCGATGCCGCTCCTGAACGGCATCGATGCGGCTGCCCATCTCAAAAAACTTTGCCCGATGGCCAAGCTGATCTTCGTCACGATGCATGCCGACACGGAATATGTCCGGTCCGCGTTTGAAGCTGGTGCCTCTGCCTATGTCCTGAAACGTTCAGCGGTCGATGAGTTGGAGCAGGCGATCCGAGCGGTCCTTGCCGGGCACTCGTATATTACCCCGCTCATTACCAAGGACCTCCTGACCGTCTTTCTCGCCACACCATCCGAAAAGGCGAGTGGCACCGGTGGCCTCACCCTGCGTCAGAAGGAAGTCCTGCAACTGCTCACCGAAGGACGTACCGCCAAAGATATCGCCAATGTGCTGAAGATTTCACCGAGGACCGTTGAATTCCATAAGGCACAAATCCTGGAACAGTTGCAGCTGGGGAATACGGCCGACCTGATCAAATATGCGCTGATCCACGGAATTGTCACCTCCACCTAGACCTATAAGATCCGACTGCCCCCCGTAAAAATACACTCCGTGCCTTCGTGAATTACGAGTTCACTCATTCAAGCAAATGTCGTATATGAACCCCGACCATGCTCTTACTGTACCCAAACGGTGCAGCGTTGGACCTTGAGAGAGAGCCTCAATGTGTGAGATCCCCGCAACAGTGGCTGGGTTACCCAGTCATTCTGGTATGCATGACCTGCGGCCTGGTGCAAGACGGTTTTTCAGAACAGGCCGGGGAGCAAGAATGGATAGACCCATCACGCTTTTTCACCATGCACAATTTGAAGGCATCCCAAGTATGGTGGAGCCACACTATCTGTCTGCAATGTGGTGCGACTCAGATATGAGTACACAACGATAATCGAGACACCAGATCAGTCCCATGAGAACGAGTGAAGAGGTGGCGAGCGCGGGAAACGGCCTCCCCTGCCGCCCATCACTTCTCTCGCGTGAACGACTGATCTGGCCTCGCATCGTGTGAGCCGGTTAGAAGAGGAAGTGCCTCTGAGCACATAACCGTCGAGTTCACGAACAGGCAAGGACGTTAACTAGCATTGATAGGAAAAGAAATTCTCGCTATGTCAACAGACGGCATGACCTTTCTCGCGGGGAGCCTGGGGTTCGGAATTCTCTTCGCCTTACTCATCTTAATCGCATTCAAGGATCAACCGCGCAGAAAATGACGAAGTTCTTTGTCTCTGAGGCGCCACGCCCGAGAGCCAGCAGGAATCCTCCCAACATCGTCGTGATTCTGGCCCTTGTCGCAACTTCACCGGTGGCGACAACACTTCCCGTCTTGCTCTATGCGCCGTTCATAATGAACGGTGGTGGAAGCCTCAACGGTATGCTACCCAATCTTAATCAGCCAAGAGGTGACAAATGATCCGCCGCCTGAACCGAACGCTCTTGTATCTGTGGACTGTCTTATCCCTGAGTGGTCTCATCCTTGGCGTGGCTGGCTGTGCGAACAAGCAATTGTCGTCCAGCGCAGGAGACCAATCCATGACGACAAGAGGCCAGACTCCTGCCGAGACCGTCCGACCGGATCGGATCGCTTCTATAGAGCCTCCTGCGGAAAGCGGAGTTTCCCGCACCCAAGAAACGCGAACCAATCAGATTTCTTCCCAGGCACCAGGAAACACCATCCCGTCATACAACACTGCTTCGTTGCATGATAAAGATTCCGTCATGACTCCGGACATCACTGGAATCGGAGATATCTATTTTGATTTCGATCAGTACAGCATTCGCCCAGATGCGCAGTCCGTGCTCGAACGCAACGGCCAGTGGATCCGAAACGCCTCCGGCAAGTCGTTCTTGATCGAAGGTCATTGCGACGAGCGCGGGACTCTAGCCTACAATCTCGTGTTGGGAGAAAAGCGCGCCAAATCCGCCAAGCGATACCTGGAGAATCTCGGGATTCCGACCTCCCGTCTTCACACTACCAGCTATGGTGAAGTGAAGCCCGCTTGCAAGGAACACAACGAAGGCTGCTGGAAAGACAATCGTCGCGCGCATTTCGTCGTGCAATAAAGTTCCACCGGGTCATTTCATTGAGCCATCCATCACGCGAAGGAGGGAATGGTGAATCGTCTATCGTGTCGGCTTTTGATGTGCGTCGGGATGCTCGTACTGGGAGGTTGTGCCGGCAAAGGCGAGCGCATCGATATCGCCATTCCTGGAGACAGCCCAGGCGGCGGAACCGTCTCGCTTGCTGCCCCAGGACCCAGGATTGCGGTGCTACCCTTCGAAGACCAGCGGCCCAATCAGACCCATCTCGGAACACGATCGCACCTCTGGGGTGGAGTCAGCTATTTTGATCTACCTAGCGGAAATGTGGCCAAAGCCACAGCCCAAGCCCTCGTCGACTATCTGAACCGGCAGGGCTGGAAAGCGTCGATGGCGCGCACGCCAGCGAGCGAGAGCGCAGACATCACGATTGCCGGAACCATTCAGAGCCTGTCCGTCGATGCGAAAAGCGGCTTCATGCATACTGATCTTTCGGCCACAAACGCGCTGGCGTTTCAGATCATGAACCACACCGATGAGAGCATTGTTCGAGAGCGAGTCTCCGGAACGGGAAGCGATCGGGTGTTTTGGTTAGACCCAGGGGATGCCCAGCATTTGACGACTGATCTCTTTGAAACGAATTTCAAAAAGTTCCTGGGAGATCTCAAGATCGAAGGGCGAGCGATGAGACTTAAATAGCGCGAAGTGTCGTTGCATAGCCGGCCATCCGTCGTCCTACGTTGGGATTCTCGACCTCTTTCGGATATTGTGTGGACGTGCGATCTATTCTTATCAGCTTGCTCATCCTGTTGGCCGGTCTCTGGGGCGGCTACTCTCTTAGCCGCGTGGATCAGGAACTCCGGGTCATCTATGCGGAGTACACTCTGGCCACGACCGATCTCGGCCACATCAATGCCAAACTCATTCGCTATCGAACGTCTGTGCTGCGCGCCGTCGAGGCTGATTCGCAGAAGGATTTTGAGGGGATCATCTCATCGCTGCCTGAACGACGGGTCCATATCGAGCAGCCTATTGAACGCTTCATCAAAGCCGCCAATGGCGCAGCCGCCAAGAGAAACGGAACCACCGACGAACTGCGAGAACTCCAGGCAGTCAAGACACGCCTCGCGGACTATATGGCGACTTCCGATCAAACCATCGAACTGATCCATCAACGTTGGAAGGCTACTTCACCGGACGAGGCCAATCGCCTACGGAATGCTGCAGAGAGAAATGCGTTGGAACGGGCCGGATCCAAATTTATCGCGGTGACGCTAGAGCTGGATCTGCTGTTGGAAGTCGTCGCGAAGATAGCGGGTGAAGTCCGGGATGAAGCAGATCGTCAGCTGCGCACGATGAGCGCGATTGTCGTTGGGATCAGTGCGATTCTCATCGGGCTGGTTCTATTTTCAGGAAATCCCTCCCGCCGTCAAAAGTACTGATGGCGGCCATCTTCCTGCCTCAGGAAATGGCTTGTGGGATCTATTTATCGCTCTCTTTCTGACTCGACAGTTTCCTGATAGTCACAAACTCCCTCCTACATATTGCTTCCCAATACAGCCAGGCAGGACTCTATCGGCAGGAAAAGAAAAAGGCGGCCGCCCCGTGAGGAGCGACCGCCTTTTCTTACAAACTAGGAACTAAATCAGTGTCCGCCGCCTGGCAAGTTATACTTGGCTTCCCAAGGGATCAACCCACCGAGAGTGTGTCCTCCTGGCACCATCACATCATATAGCTGCGGGATGCTGGCTCCATCCGGAGACTTCGGCGAAGTGTTCAGCTGCTGCACCGCTGCCGAACAACCGGCATCGGTATTCTGATTCTTCCCCGCACATTCCTTCAAACGAAGGGCAGAGATGCTCAGGGTCTTCCCTGGTGCACCAGCAACTTCCGGAAGCTTCTTCACAGAAGAGATCACACGATGATTCTGCTCGGTCTCCGTAACGACAAATTCGACCAGGTCGGTCGTGCTGCCCGGAGGCACTTCCTTCGCCGCGGCCGGTCCGGAATGCGGACGGCCCATCTTCTTCAACTCTTCCCAGGCACCCTTGT
>JACOEJ010000025.1 GCA_024998645.1 Nitrospira sp. | reverse complement strand
AAGCCGCCAACCGATACCCCGCGGCCCCGACGGCATCCCGAACCCGGCGATCAGCGGCTCCGTAGGGATAGGCCATCGTGAAGACATCGCGGCCGATCATCTCTTCGAGATAGCGTTTACTCGAATGTAATTCTTCCCGAAGTTGCCTGTCATCGCATTCCGAAAGCGCCACGTGGGTGGCACCGTGCGCACCGACACGCACCTTCGGCACAGCCGCCAGCTCGCGCAGTCCTGATGGAGTCAGAAAACCGGGACGGCTGTTCCTGACAAAGTCCGCTGTCACGAACACGGTAAACGGCAATCCTCGCGCCGCCAGTATCGGAGCCGCGACAGCAAGGTTATCCGCATACCCGTCATCGAAAGTGATGGCGATCTGAGGCTCTGATGCAATGCACAGATCGGGATCAAGCCCGACGACAAGCCCTGCATATCGTTCCGCCAGATAATCCATCTGTTGTTCGAACATTTCCGGGCGCAGTGAAAACAGCCCGCAAGTATCGCCCAGAGCAGGAGAGCCGATCGCATGGTACAGGAGAATACGCAAGCCGGGCCGTGGCGCGAGACAACAGCGGCCGCAGGCGACCATCTCGGAAACGGCACGTGCGACGGCCCTGCGCATGCTCACCGCACGTCATATCCTGTCATGGCTGGCGGCCGCAGGCATTGAACAACATGGCGGCATAGAATTTCGGCACCAGCGGGTACGTCGCGACGGCCTTGAGAAAATACGGCCAGGCAGCAGAGAACTGACCGCAATCTTGCAGACCCCGCGCGCCGCTGTAATAGATCAGCGCCAACCGACGGCGGGTGCGCAAGGCGCTCGCCCCGCTCCCGTCCGCTTGGCTGGCCAGGTGACGTTGGACGACCGCCATGACGGCCTCCATGTTGCGCAGCGCGGCGCGACTCTGATTGCCCTCATGAATCAGGTATTCGCCGAGCATATCGGTCACAAAACCGATCTTTGCGCCGGCTCCGGCCAATTTGAGCCACAAATCATAATCCTCAGCGGTAATGAAGGCGGCGTCTTCGCTGAAACGGCCGACTCGCTCCACGAACTCGCGTTTGACGACGACCGCGGAGGTTGAAATACAGTTGCCCTCATAAAGCAACGCGCTGTATGTGGCGCGCGCTTCCGGGCCATAGGCGATATCGCGGGTACGGTCACCGGGCCCGACCCATTTTTCGGCATGGCAGACCAGGTCGAATCCTTCCTCCAGCCGCCGCAGGCATTTGGCGAGCTTCTCCGGATACCAGATGTCGTCGGAATCGAGGAACGCGATGTAGGGGGCGGAGGTCACAGCGATGCCCTGATTGCGTGACGCAGCGATGACCCCGTGGTTGGCGAAATTGACGAAGCGGATTCGCGGGTCGCTGTAAGATTCGATCACCGAGACCGTGTCGTCCTGAGAAAAATTGTTGACGACGATAGCCTCCCACTGGGTGAAGGTCTGTGCGATGACGGAATTCAACGCGCCACGCAGGAATTGTGCGTGATTGTAGGTCGGGATGACGATGGAAACGACTGGCGCCTGCATGACCCCGGTCATGTTCCGAACGCGGCCCTGCACAAGCCTAAGGTGGTATCGATTTCCTGATGTACCTGTGACGTCAGTGAAAACCCGGTGGCCTTGAGCTTGTCAGAGGAATAATCCAGAGGCTCCGGTAACGGCCCGGATGGTTCCGGCCGGATGATCGGCAGATCCTTGCCGGTCAGCACTTTCCAGCGCGCAGCCACCTGCTCCGTCATTGAGAAGACTGACACAACAGCATCCCCTCCGAGATTGAAGAGACCGTCGCCGAGTCGGGAAGGTTCGACCTGCAATAAATGCAGCACAGCGCGGGCCACATCTTCCAGGGTAATGAAATCTCTTAACTGCATTCCCGCCGTATGCAGCTGCAGCCGGCCGGTGACGACCGCCTGTCGACACAAATCATTGATCAGGAGGGTCCAACAATCGGCGTCTTTCCACACCGGCGTGCCGAACGCGTTCGAGAGTCGCAGGACGACGCCCTTGATTTGCCCGCTCTGGCCGGCGGCCAACACAGCATATTCCCCCGCAAGATGCGACGTCGCATAGGGATGCAGATTACGCGGGCAGGTGTTCTCTGTGATCGTACCTACCAGGGGACTGGCATACACATGGGCCGTGGACAGATAAGTAAACCGTTGCACGCCCGCCCGCATTGCGGCGGCCAGCAACCGGGCGGTGGCCAAGCCGTTGAACGCCAGTGCCGCCACCGGATCCGCCGCACAATCCCGGGCATTCATGCCCGCCGCATGAATCACCGCATCCACGCCGCGGCAGCTGTCTTCCAGGGCTTCGGCGTCATGCCACCGAATGTGCGCCACTTTCGCCTGGGGCAACCACTCGGGAGAGCTATACGTTTGTCGAGTACCGAGAACGACTGAATGGCCGGCTTGATGCAAATGCCTGGCAACCCGCCCACCCACGAACCCGAACCCTCCTATAATGAGTATGCGCATGGATTTGATCTAGACAGCCCAGGGCGCGCCTTTTGCCCATAGCGATTCCAGCAACTCGTGGTCACGCTTGGTATCCATGCAATGCCAGAAACCGTCATGGCGATACGCCATCAACTGACCGGCTTGGACGGCTTGCTCCAACGGCTCACGCTCTAACAACGTGCCATCCCCGTCGATCAGATCAAAAAATGCCGGCTCGATCACAAAATATCCCCCGTTGATCCAGCCCTCGTGCAACTGCGGCTTCTCCTTGAAGCTCGCCACCCGCGCGCCATCCAACTCCAATTCCCCGAAGCGGGCCGCCGGGCGTACGGCAGACACCGTGACCATCTTGCCGTGGCTTCGATGAAAGGCCAGCAGCGCATCCAGATCGATGCCGGCGACACCATCTCCGTAGGTCAACATGAAGGTCTCATTGCCGATAAACGATTTCATGCGCTTGACGCGGCCGCCGGTCATGGTGGCATCGCCGGTGTTGACCAGAGTCACCCGCCAGTCGACGGAGTCGGTCTGATGCGGCCTGACGGTACCCGAGACAAGGTCGATCGTGAAATCCGCGTTCAGCGCCCGATAGTTGAGAAAATACTCCTTGATCACCTCGGCCTTGTAACCCAGCGCCACATAGAAATCCTTGTGCCCGAAGTGCGCATACGTGCGCATGATGTGCCACAGGATCGGCTTGCCGCCGATCGGCACCATGGGCTTGGGAATCACGTCAGTGTATTCGGCCAGGCGCGTGCCGAAGCCGCCAGCGAGAAGGATGACTTTCATAAATTAATTCCAACCATAGGTGATCTCTGTCGGGGTCCGACGCTCGACTTCTTTGGGATCATGGGGGATGCTCGCAATGTTTAACACCAGGCTTTGGGGCGCGGCCAGCCCCTGAAAGCCGAACCAGATACCGGGCGGGACCGTGATGCGCGCATAACGATCCGGGCCGATCTCTTCCACCCGAAACTCCTCCCCGCCATCCAGATAAAACACGAACCGCACTTTCCCCAACGGAACGATCAGATTCATCGTCATCCGCGCATGGCGTTTCCAGGCTTTGACGGAACCCTGGGCCACCCAGGAAAAGTAGGCTTCTCCGAAGCCTGCATAGCCGGCATCGCTCTGTTTCATCGCGTGGAGCACATCCCCGCCGGCGGTCTCAATCCGCGCCAGGGATGTCAGCACCACATCATCAAGGGTCATTGCGCCCACGCCAATCCTCTTCGTTTCGCCATCGCGCTGTAAGCCGCGATGTGTGCATTCGTAGTAGCGGCAATCTGCCCCGGCTGCTGGTAATACACCCGGTACCATTCCGCGGTCATCCGCACCGTATCCTCAAACCCCATCACCGCATGCCAGCGCAAGTGGTGCAGCGCTTTGTCGCAATTGAGCTTCAGCAACCCGGACTCATAGGGTCCCGCCGACGCCTGCGACACATCCCGCCAACGCACCTGGTCCCAATGTTCCGCCATCCGCTGCACCAGTTCCAGAACGCTGTGATTCTGCTCCGCGGGAGGACCGAAGTTGAAGGGCTCGCCATGCAAGTCCTGCCGTTGCGTCAACGCCATAGCCAGATTCAAATACCCGCTCAACGGTTCGAGCACATGCTGCCATGGCCGCGTTGCCTTGGGATTCCGCAACTCGACCTCCTGATTGACCGACCATGCCTTGACGCAATCCGGCACGATACGATCCGCGGCCCAATCCCCCCCGCCGATCACATTCCCCGCTCTGGCTGAGGCAATACGCACCAGGCTGGTGGCCTTGGGGAAGTACGACTTAATATAAGAACGAATCGCCAGCTCGGCTGCCCCTTTGGATGCGCTGTAGGGATCCGGCCCGCCCATCGCGTCGGTTTCCCGATAGCCCCACACCCACTCGACGTTGTCGTAACACTTGTCGCTGGTGATGATCACAGCCGCACAGGGCTTATCCAATACGCGGAGGGCTTCCAGCACATTCAGCGTTCCCAACACATTGGTCTGCCAGGTTTCAATCGGCTCGGCATAGGAGCGCCGGACCAAAGACTGCGCCGCAAGGTGGAACAGGAAATCCGGCCGGGCGGACACGATGGCGCTCTGTAACGCGGATCGATCCCGAATATCGATACGCAAATCGGTCATGCCGTCCGCCAGGTGAGCGGCCGCAAAATGCGACGGATCGGTCGGCGGGTCAAGCGCCACGCCCACGACCTCGGCGCCGAGAAGCTTCAGCCATGCCGCAAGCCACGACCCCTTGAAACCGGTGTGGCCGGTGACAAGAACCCGTTTCCCCTTGAACACCTTCACACCTGACTCTTCGGCTGGCGCACCCACGGAACCTCCCTATTCCCGCACAATCAAACGCCTAACGATTCTAAGGATACCCTCACAGACACAAGGTCATCACGCTGAATTGACTTTCTCGTTGCAAGAAACGAGATGACACCATCGCCGGACCGGAAATCCGGCCGGTCATCACGCGCGCCGGCCCTCATCAGTGCGCGCCACACCCCACGCAATCATGCCCGATCTGCGTAAATCTGTCCGCCAGATTCACGTACTCCCGAGTCATTCGTTCGGCGAGAAAATGCTCCTCAAAGCGCTTGAGCCCCATCTTCCCCATATGATGTCGGAGCG
Source organism: Nitrospira sp. (assembly GCA_024998645.1). Taxonomy (GTDB): domain Bacteria; phylum Nitrospirota; class Nitrospiria; order Nitrospirales; family Nitrospiraceae; genus Nitrospira_D. Next base: position 31,475 of record JACOEJ010000025.1, on the reverse strand, counting down.
CTTCATTTCGCAGCAGGTGGACGATTTTCGCAGCAAACTCCCCGGCGTCCTGAGGACTGACGACATAGCCTGTCACACCATCTTCGACCACTTCCGGCAACCCCCCGACATTCGTCACGACCGCCGGCAACGCGCAGGCCATGGCTTCCGCCACGGTGTATCCGAACGATTCGTAGCTCTGAGAAGGTGCGACCAGCACCTGCACCTGCCCCATTACATTGCCGATATCCGGGCGATGGGGCTGCAACATCACGTGAGGCGCGACCGGCGACATCGCCCGTAAGTTCTGCACAGCCTGTCGTTCCTTCTCCGTTCCATCCCCGCAGACAAGCAGATACGCCTCAGGCACTGCAGCCACGACATCTTGCATCACACGGATCATGAAATCATGCCCTTTTCGCGGCTCATACACCGCTAACATCAGGACGATCTGCGCACCGGCCGGCAACGACAGCTCCTCTCTCAGGGAAGAGATCCGTTCTGAATTGACCGGTTCGATGCCATTGTAGACAAATACTTTCCGGCAGCCGTTTAAGCCGGGACGAATAGAAAGGCTTTCGATGCAGGATGACGAGACACCGATGAACCCGGCCACAGACCTGGCCATCATCCAATCGATCGCTCGCTCCTTCATCCTGCGCAGGACGGAACGGTGATAGGGAATCGCCAGGTTATGCACGTTGTGCCAGGCCAAGCGCCCCGGTTGAAGCGTCGCCCATGCCAGCGTGGCACCGATACAGGCGTCCCCTCCCGGATAGCTTCCATTGATGACCATGAGCCGGTCGAGGTGGGCCGCGCCAAACAACTGTCTGGCCTTGAAGACCAGATAAGGCATTCCCGCGAGGCCGAACAGCACTTTGACCATGAGTCGGACCACCCACGGCCGGTCGGCAAACCGGGTCTCGAGATCCTGTGCGATCAGGAAATCATACGGGACGACCTCGACATGCTTCGGCACCCGGGTGCGAAGGTCAGCCAGCCCCGGATGCGATCGATTGCAGAACAGTGTGATGGAATCAGTGGAGGGCCAGTGGAGGAGCAGATTGACGAGAAAGGTATCCAGCCCTCCCTTCTTCACATTTTGCGTAAAGAATGCCGTCCTCACGGAAACACCGCGTCCACCAGCAGGTGATGATAGACGCCCGCCCGGTCCGACGGAGGCCGGGAGAACAGCGGCCTCAGGACGGGAAGCAACGCCACCGCGCATTTGTTCACGACCCGTCCGACGAGTCCCAGCTCACTCCGTTCCCCGTTGACGATGCCCCGTTCGAGAAATAAGGTGTACAGCGTGTAGTAGGCGTTTCCCACCTTTCGCAGGCTCAGGATTCTGGCATTGTGCCTCGCCAGCAGATCCTGCAACCCGAACGCCGTCAGGCGTATAAAATCGTACGGGGTTTCGTGCTCCCGATACAGGAAGGGAAGACTGACCACGAGCCGCCCGTTCTTCTTGAGCAGGCGCCGGACCTCGCCGAGCACACAAGCCGGATCCCGCACGTGCTCCAACACGTCGAGCAACAGCACAAGATCAAAGGTGGCATCGGGAATGGCGAGGCGCGCTCCGGGCTCGATGACGTAATCGATGTCCTGCCGGATATTTTGAGTAATATCCGCCTTCACATACCGGTCACACGAAATGTGATCTCTGTAGGGGGAATTCCCCGCACCGTAATCGAGCACGCAGGCAAAATGGTCCGGCGGAAGAAACTGCGCAATCTCCCTGTGCAGGACAAAATCGGGGTTCCATCCGTCATCATGGACGGCCCGCAGTCGTTCCGCTTCATACATGAAGTGCTTCCATTCGCATCACCGCAGGGCCGGCATTCGGACACTCACGGCATATCCGTCGCAGGGCAACCTCACGGTTTGCGGCCGCACGAACGAGTACTCTGCCGGCTTCCAGCTCATGATGCCAGCGTGCGAAACGCAGCGGCACAAATTTGCCGGTAGTCGCCGGTGACTCCCGGTTCTCGAAAGTATTGTTCCTCGACATCCCGATAAAAGCTCAAATCCCGGCTCATGGCCAGTCCCAACTGCTCTCGACCAATTTCCGTATTCAACATCGGCTCCTGCCGGAACCGCCTGATGACGTCGCGAAAACCGTTCCTTCGCCAGGGCGTAAATGCCGCATCATCGACCAACACCACGGGCTTTCGGGAGACAATTGCCTGATCCAGCGCGAGCGAGAGATGTCCGATTGCCAAGGAGCAGCCCTGCACGAGCCGGAGAGTTTCGCCGTACAACACCTCCCGCGGGCCGAAGCACGCTTGCGGGTCGGGGTAATGATACTTACCCGAGCAGCCGACCTTGACCGGAATGTTCAGGCTCTCTTCCACGACACGGAAGAGGTCCCTCATCCGCCTATAGTAGGAGTCAACATCCACGCACAATACATTCCGGTGCAACTGCGCGTCCGGATCGAACGCGATGCTTTCGTCCACGAACACGGCATAGCTGTTCCGCTCCGGGGATACACCCTCATCCCACAGAACTTTGACGGAGGGGATGCTGATAACCTGCGCCGAGGAATACCGCGCAACGGCCTGCCGCCGCCCTGTCGTGCCGGAAGTGACAATAGCAACGGGGTCGCAGGATCGGCTGTACCAGCGTGCTCTCAGGTCTCGAAGAGGCTTTTTCAGGTAATCGGAGAAGGACACGGTGGGATCATACGGATCGAAATGCTGGAACACATACTTGATTCGGTTTCGATTGAACAAATCGATGAGGCGGTCATCATCGAGCATCCGGTCGAACCGGGACAGGTAGAAAAAAATGGCTGTCGCGTTTTTGCGCAAGGCCTCTGCCAGTTCGGCGGGATCGGAAAATGTCGTATGACGAGGCCCCTGATACCGGTAGTTTTCGGAGGCCGAATAAAACCCCGCAAGCTTTTCGCTCGCGATGAAGATCGGCGCCAAATCCCAGAATTCGACGTCAAAACCGTTCTTCGCATACCACCAGGCATCGACCTTTTCTCCGAATATCCTGGACGTCGGCAGCGCGCTGCACACAATGAGTTTCACTGCCAGTTGTCTTTTAAGTATCCCGCGCACACGCTCCCTTTGGCGGCAAGAATCCGTGACGCCCACCGTGTCTTCTGGCTGGCATCATCCTCCGCCTTATCCCACACCCTCGTCGCATGAAAATATTCCAGCATCTTCTCTCGGAGGTAGCGATTGAACGCCGCCTGCTCTTCACCAGGGTCCGGTGAAAGCAGAAACTCTTTGACCGCCCCGAGTATTTCGTCGGCGGAGTTCTCACGATACTCCACTCCTTCCACCATTTGTCCTGTGCCGCAAATCTCGAAAAGATGCAGGTCGATCTGTTCCTTCAGAGTCAGGGCTCGATTCCGGAGCACGGCCTTCTTTGGTATGAACAGCGATCCCCTTCGATACCAGGTACAATGCGCCATGGAGAGACAGTTGACTGTCAGGATTCTTTTTTCAAACAGGCAGGCGGTGTCGATCGGGCCCGATAAGGAACCGATGAAGAATTCGCTATGCTCGATCAAGAGCACATCGTTTTGCTCGCTTCTCGCCCTGCTATGCGCATAGTCCAACACGCCCTCCATGACAATCGGAGGCATCGCCGGATCACCGAGCCGGACAACGACATACCCCCGACCCATAAGCTCTCTGATCGCAGGAATGTAATTGTCGATATTGGCGTTGCGGGGGGCGGAGTACTCGTGGTCCTTAAAAAACCCGCCGGTACGGACATGCAGGCACACATATTTTTTACCTGTCAATACGGGAAAATCCCGCTCAAGCCCACCACGGGATCGGTACTGGGCGTTGACCTTTTCATCCAGCTCCCGTTCCCAATCAACTAGCAGGTTCTTGGCATCAAAAGGCACGCGCACCTCACCCCACAAGCCAGCCTGGCCGATAACTTTGTCACTGAGTTCTACGAGCCAGTTGTTCTTGGGCTGAAACCCCAGCAGCGATCGACACCTTCTTAGCGCAATACCGATTATTCGAGAGACACTCAACACAATGGTCATCAGGTAGTTGACGATCTCCAGGGCCGGATGGTCGACGACACTCGGATGCGTGATGTTCAACAGAGCCTTGTTCGCACTCCGAAACCGGACTCTGCCGAAGAGGTCCCATTTCCACTTCAGAATGATTAGCCGTAGCCCGTCCCGACGACACTTCAACAGGGCAAAATACAGCTCTTCGGCGCGGTTCCCGAACGCCTCGTACGGCTTGATGATCCAATACCGCCCCACTCTCATTCGGCGGTTACCAAATACCCCACCCGCCGTCGACCGACAGATTGTGTCCGGTTACATACTTCGACAAATCCGATGCGAGATAGGCGACCGCTCCGCGAAAATCATCTTCATGCGCCATTCTTCCCAATGGTGTTCTGGCCGCGTACCGCTCGACAAAAGCCCCCGGCTGGCCTCTGTGGACCCCTCCCGGGGAAATCGCGTTGACCCGCACCTTCGGCGCAAGGGTGGTGGCCAACCAGCGCGTCATTTGAATGAGTCCGCCCTTGGATGCCGCATAGGCTGCGGGGTTGGCCATCTGCGTGCCTTCATACAGGCGCCAATCCGGGCCGTATTCGCCATAGATCGAGGCGATATTGATAATGTTGCCTCCCTCTGACTTCCTGAGCAACGGCGTCAATCCCCGGCAGAGGTCGAAGGCCGCGGTCAAGTTGACTTCCAGCGCCCTTCGCCAGGTCTCGACAGTTTGCTCTTCAAACGGCACCGCCCATCCCGTCAATTCCGATGTCCCGACGAAGGCCGCGTTGTTGATCAACACGCTCAGCCCTTCCTGTCCGGCACTCAGTTTTTTCACAAGGTCCGCCCGGTGCCCGGAAATCTCCAGGTCACAGGGCTCGCAGTGAACCGCCACCGCCCAGCGCTTCCCCAGCTCATTCGCAAGCGGTTCGAAATTGGAACCGGGGCGATCGACCAACAGCAAGTCTGCCCCTAACTCAGCCAACGTGTCGGCCAGCACCCGGCCCAGCCCCCCCGTCGCACCGGTGATCATGGCGCGGCGGCCTTTCAGGCTTATCAACTCACTGATCATTGCCATCCTTCGTTGCTCCTGCTTCCCATGAGACATTCAGCGATCTGAAAGTCCAATGGGGTATCGATATCCAACGCCCTCTCCGCAGGCACATTGACAGCGCGAACTCTGCCCTCAAACACTCCCTGATGGCTGATGACAAATCCGGGGTTGGCCACGTATGCGACGGTCGTCATGTCATACACCACAGGCGCATCCTGACGACGGCTGATCCCGACCGGCGGCGGGATGACCAGCCCGACCGTTCCGTCGCTGTTTTTTTTGACCATATTGAAATACGGGCTGCGGTGCGCCTCCGTAACCGTAATCACCATATCGATATCGCCTTTTTCGTACTCATCCAGGCAGTGTTCGATGTCGACGGGAAGTCGTAACGGTGCCGTGGCCGGGAGCGACACCATGGCATCCGGCATCACCCCTTCGTTACTTTCCAGATACTCGAGGGCATGCCGCCATGCCATCCATTCAGGACTGTGGTCTTGCGCAAGATGTGACGGGCGCATGAAGGGCACCTCGGCCCCATAGGCACGGGCCACCGCGGCTATTTCTTCCGAATCGGTGGAGACGATAATCCGCACGATGCGATTGACCGCACGGGCCTGCTCGATCGACCAGGCAATCAATGGCTTCCCCGCCAGCGGCCGGATGTTTTTCCCGGGCAATCCCTTGGAGCCGCCCCGGGCAAATATAAATCCAACAGCCTTCATGCGGTGATCAGCTCTCGACCGGGGCAAGATCCACCTGCCTGCCCGATTCCTGCGCCGAGCTTCTGGCAGCCTCAATGATTTCCAGCACCGCCATGCCATCCTCTCCGGAGATCAACGGCGGATGTCCGGACTCAATGCAGTCCAGACAATGTCGCCATTCCGCCCGATAGCTGTCATCCCGCTGCTGGGCATGGCGAAACACCTCGTTCCATTCCCCGTTCCCGGCCGGAAAGTACTCGACGACGCCCGTGAGCCCGTTCCAGCGCAGGCTTCCCGACTCACCGATGACCGTGCACAGCCGCGTGGTGTCATGCCTGATGAAATCAAGCGTGACCGAGCCGACGAGCTGGTCGGAAGCCTGCGCAGATACAAAGCCGAGTATCAGATGGACTGTATCCTCAACGTCGATTTGTAGCGCGCTCTGTTTGCTGAGTGACGCCCGCACCCACCGGACCTCGCCAAAAATCCATCGCAAATAGTCCAGTTCGTGGCTGAGTTCCAGCAGTGCCCCGCCACCCAGATCGCGGCGGGCGGAAACACCGATGCGGTAATCGGAGTCCGGCCTCCAGGCGGGCAGATATTGTCCGACCTCGCAGCGGACCGATAGAACCCTGCCCACTATGCCCTCGTGCAGTAGTCGGCGGAAGCGCTGCAGGGAAGGCAGGAAACGAAGGTTGTAGCCGGTGAGCAACACCAGATTCCTCTGCCCGGCGATGGCGAGCAATTGCGGAACGTCGCTCGGCGATGCGGCAAGGGGCTTTTCAATCAACAGGTGGGAACCGGATTTGGCCAGGGCAATGGCCACCGGCAGATGAAACGGCGCGGGGTTGGCAATGACCGACAATTGCGGGAAAAAATCGACCGCTTGCTCAAGGCTTGAAAAACATCCGTCCGCAAATTCAGGAGTGTGATCACAGGCCTGATGGCGAAGAACCCTGATCTCTGCGTCAGGATTCAGCTCCCTTGCCAGGCCGAGATGACGCGTTCCGATACTGCCCAGACCAACGATCAGGATGCGGTTAATCAACGTCAGCTTCCCGTCGAAGACAGGCCATTCTTCAGCCTTCCCTGCTCGCCCTGCTCCCGAGCCAGATTCAAATCTTCAAGTCTCCCGACATCCAACCAGGGCTCATGCATGGGATAGGCGACCGTGCGCATGGCCTGTGCCTGCAATCTCTCAAAAAGGACCGGCATGTCACAATGCTCCCCGGCCTTCAACGCATTCAGCGCCGCCGGGTCGAGCACATATACGCCTGCATTGATGTGACTCCGCGCAACGGGTTTTTCTTCAAACCCGACAATATCAATCCCCTTCGTCTGGACTACACCGAAGGGATGCTGCCATTCATGCACCCGCACGGCCATAGTCGCGATCGCATGATGCCGCACGTGAAAATCAAGCAGTTCGCCGTAGCGAATATCCGTCATCACATCGCCATTGGTCACAACAAAAGGCCTGTCCGGCCTGGGAGTGAGCAGGCTCAACGCCCCGACTGTCCCGAGAGGAGCCTGCTCCCGCAGGTAGTCCACCCTGACCCCCATACGGGCGCCGTCTCCGAAATGCTCTTCGATCATATGACCGAGATAGTTGATGGCCAAGACAAAACGGGTGAACCCTTCCAGTTTGGCACGCTCCATGATGTGCTCGAGCATGGGCTTGCCCGCGACCGGCAACATCGGCTTGGGGCAGGACTCCGTGTGCGGACGAAGGCGCGTTCCCATCCCTCCCGCCATGATCACCATCACGTTCGGGCGGGCCGCGGGGGCGACAATCTCGTCCCACAGATGCAGGCCGACGACCCGATTCTGTTCATCAACGACAGGGATCTGTTGAATTTTGTTGGCGATCATCACCCGCATAACCAGATCATGTCCCATCCCCGGCGGCACGACCAACGCATTGCGATGGATCACCCCCGTAATCGGGCTATTGAGGTCCAACCCCTTGAGCAAGCCCCGTCGGATGTCGCCATCCGATATCGTGCCTTCAAGCTCGCCTTTGTCGTTAATCACCAGCACGATCCTGATCGCAACCTCATTGAGGTTCCCAATTGCCTGTTGGATGGTTGCGCCGGACGGAAGCACCGCACGACGCCACAGTTCAGCTGATTGACTCATTTGTCCCGTCCGAAAAGACAGACCACTCCAGATTATGAAACGGCTTTTTGGTTAATCCGGAGAAGTCCGATTTTTTCAAGGCTTCAATGATTTTCTCGCTTGCGCCCCCCTGTCCATAGGGGTTGCTGACCGTGCTCAGACTGGATTGAAAGTCCTTCGAATAGAGGCGTTGCAATGCAGCCTTGATAGCGGTCCTGTTCGGCTGACAATTGATGACGCTTGAGGCCTGTAACCGGCCGCGTTGGCGATCACCGATATTGATTGTTCCCTTCTTGAATGCCGGCACTTCGAGCAGGCCGCTCGAGGAATTCCCCAGCACCCCATCTACTTGAGCAATACAGGACAAGTAGCGCAGCTGCCCTAAAGAGGCATAGGCCCGGGCATTCGGGTGTCGTCCGACAAAATCCTCAACCATTTGACTTAACGCGCGACCGCCCGTATCGGCATTCGGCAAGGTGAAAATCAGGTTCGTTTCGTGGAGATCGCCCAATACAGCTAACAGTTCAGCCATCTGACCTGTGGCATCCTCCGCCTCCAGCGTGGACGGATGAAAGGTGATGAGCAGATTTTTTGAACCGAATTTGAAATCAAGCGCGGTCTCCAGAGCCTGCCGATCCATCAGTTCCAAACCCGAGATGGCATCGATGCCGAGTCCTCCCACTAGAAACACCCGGTCGGGCGACTCACCAAGCTGGATCACCCGCCTCCGGTATTCCTCTGCTGCGACAAAATGCAGGTGTGACATCTTGGTAATGGAATGTCTGAAGGCTTCGTCATAGGCCCCCTCCGTCACCTCGCCGCCGTGCAGATGCGCGACGGGAATGCGCGCGACCAGGGCGGTGGACACTGCGGCAAATATTTCGAAACGGTCACCCAACACCACCAGCAGATCAGGCTTCAGTTCTGCCAATGCATCGGCGAAACCGATCACGCCGAGCCCCATGGATTTTGCGATCCCGACCGGCGTATCCGAGTTCAGAAGCATTTCGACCTTGCGGTCGATCCGGAATCCGTCCTGTTCAATCTCCCGATAGGTCAGACCGAAGTCCGGCGACAAATGCGAACCAGTTGCAATGACCTGAAGCGTCAGCGCGGACTCACTCTTGATCCCCTGCATGACCCGGCGCAGCAAGCCGTATTCCGCCCTGGTTCCGGTTATGACGCAAATCTTTCGTGTCATAGCTCGATCAACTCATCGGCTCCGAAATCCCTGGGCGAGGGCCGGCCGATGACCTCGTCCCAACGCATCGGAGAGATACCTGTACCGGGCCTCTTCGCAGCGATGTTTTCGATGCTGAACAGTTCTCCCGACTTGATCGGCCGGCTGGCCACCAACGATTTCCTGGCAACGGGTCTGTTCCCGGCCTCACTCGGAGTAAGCCGCTTAATGCCGTCGCCAAGCGCCACTTCAATATTGCGGATGGCTGTCACCATAGCCTTCAGTTCTGCCGGCTCGAGACTGGCCTTGTGATCAGGCCCGGGGAAATTGCGGTCGAGTGTGAAGTGCTTTTCAATGATAGAGGCGCCCATGGCGACGGCGGCAATGGCCACCTCGATCCCCGGCGTGTGATCGGAATATCCGACGGCCACACCAAACGCGGCATGAATACTCTGCATGGCTCGCAGATTCACATCATTCATCGGCGTAGGATACTCAGTGGTGCAATGCAGAACCGTGATATTGGCGCGCGGGGTGCCGGCCTGTTCAAGGGCAGTGATGGCAGCCTCAATATCTCCGAGTGTCGCCATGCCGGTTGAAAGAATGACGCATTTCCCGAGGCGCCCGATATGGCGCAAATACGGCAGATTGGTAATCTCGCCGGACGGAATCTTGAAGCGATCCTGGCCGAGGCTCACCAACAAATCGATACTCTCGATATCGAATCCGGTAGAGAAAAACCCGATATGGCGGGTTGCGCAGTAGGAAATCAGCTCCTTGTGCATCTCAGGGGTCAGTTCCAGACAACGAAGCATGTCGTACTGGGATTCTTCGCTGTTCGTGGTCTGGCTCTGGTAGCCGGCCTTTCTTGCCGTACGCGTTACAAGGCGCTCTGCCTTGAAGGTCTGAAACTTGACGAGGTCCGCACCGGCCTCAGCGGCCACATCGATCATTTGCTTGGCAAGCCGGATGTCGCCATTATGATTGACGCCGGCCTCGACAATAATCAGCGTATGAGTTGTCATGATTTACGGCTCCCTGTAAATCGGGTTGTATCGGCCTGATTGTGCCGCACGGCGAGTCCCATGCCTATGATGCACTCCGAACCGATCGAAACCCCTTCCTTCACGACACTCCCGCTGCCGACAAAGCTGCCGCTGCCGACCTTCGCATCCCCGTTGAGAATGGCACCGGTAGAGATGTGACAATGATCTGCGACCGTCACATCGTGTTCAACTACTGCACAGGTGTTGATAATGCAATTGTTTCCTACTTTGGCACCTGCATTGACAGTGGCTCCGTGCATCACAATGGTCCCTGCGCCGATCACAGCGTGACGGGAGACGTACGCGGTGGGAGCAACAATCGTCGGCAGGTGAAACCCAAGATCAATGGCGCGTTGGTACAGACGGATGCGGAGGGCAGGTGAATGAATATGGCCCACCGCAATAATGGCGTATTGGCTACTCTTGGCAAGCTGTGGGAGATCGCTGTCGATCGCGGTGACCCTGTACCCAAGATGGTCAGTGTCGATTTCTTCCGGAACACCGACCAATCCAACAATTCGGTATATGCCCTGCTCCTCAATGACATCAATACACGCATGAGCGTGTCCCCCTGCGCCGATGACAATCAATCGTTTTTCACTCATAGCGCAACAGGGGCCAGGCCTGCACTGCTGGGCAGATTGATTAACCGACGCGAAAGCGACTCGGCCACGGCTAAGTCCATGCACGGGCAATCTTTGAAATGCGCCAGCTCATGCATCAGAACCCAGGCAGGGCGCGTCATGAAACCGGCGGCGTTGGTGGCCTTCAAAACAAGGTCACGCTGACTTTCCTGTCCGGCAGCCAGCAACAGAGTCTGCAGCCAATAGTTGCTTCGACAGGCCTCCGGCTCCGCCACCATCCTCACGCCAACCACCGGGGCAAATGCAGCCTGGTACCGCTCAAACAACTTCCTCTTGGATGCGAGCAACGCCGGCAGTTGTTCCAACTGGGCGCAACCCAAGGCAGCGTTCAGATTCGGCAGGCGATAGTTATAGCCGATTTCGTCATGCCGGTATTCCCAGGCATGCGGTAATTTGGCGGTGGTCGTCAGATGCTTGGCGTGGCGGGCGAGTGCTGCGTCGTCGGTAAGAATCGCGCCGCCGCCGCCGGTGGTGATGGTCTTGTTGCCGTTGAAACTCAACGTCCCCATCAGCCCGAAGGTGCCCGTATGCCGCCCGTGGTAATAGCTGCCCAGCGACTCGGCTGCGTCCTCGACCACTGCTATATTGTAATCGTGCGCCGCTGCCAGCAGCCCATCCAGGTCGACCGGATGACCGAAGGTATGCATGGGGATAACCGCCCGAATGACTCGGCCGGTCGCCCGATTGACACACTGTCCGGCTCGTTGTTCAGTGTGCTCCCGAAGATAGTCTCGCAGTTTATCCGCATCAATACCTAAGGTGCGAACCTCGCTGTCGACCAAATGCGGTGTCGCGCCGCAATAGGTCACAGCATTGGCCGTGGCGACAAAAGTCAGGGCGGGGATCATGACCTCATCGTCGGCTTTCACGCCCGCAAGCTTCAGCGCAATATGCAGCGCGGCCGTGCCATTGACGACGGCAACCGCATGCTTCACACCGGTAAAGCGCGCCAGATCGTCTTCAAAGCGGTCAACGAACTTACCTACGGAAGACACGAACGTCGAATCGAGACATTCCTTGAGATACAGCCACTCATTGCCGCTGAAGGTAGGTTCATGGAGAACCGATGGACCCGATCCGATAGCACTACGTATTGCGTCGACGACCCGGTCCGGAAGCGTAGTCAAGAGGCCACCGCTCTTCACAGGTTGTAGATATCCGCCTTGTAGCCGCGCAGATGCCCCGACTTCGCGAACCATTCGGCGGTTTCAGCCAAACCGCGCTTGAGCCCCTCGCGGTCGCCGTAGCGCGGCTGCCACCCGAACAATTGCCTGGCCTTGGTATTGTCAGCCCATAACCGTTCAACTTCGGATTTTTCGGGGCGCAGGCGCGCTTCGTCCGTGAGGATTTCGATGTCGGCGTGCATCACCTCAGCGATCAACCGGGCGGTATCGCCGATGGAAATTTCGAAGTTGCTGCCGAAGTTGATCACTTCGCCCAGGCCACGATCGGAGCGCAGCGCGGCAATAAAACCGGCCACCGTATCCTGCACATAGTTGAAATCGCGGGTGGGTGAAACCGCGCCGAGTTTAATCTTTCGCTCGCCGCTCGCGATCTGGGTGATGATCGTCGGAATCACGGCACGCGCCGACTGGCGTGGTCCATAGGTGTTAAAAGGCCGGGCGACGACGACAGGCAACCCGAACGAGGCGTAGAAGGAATAGGCCAGTTGGTCCGCCGCAATCTTGGTGGCCGAATATGGCGACTGCCCCTGCAGCGGATGCTCTTCGGTGATCGGTACAAAACGCGCCGTTCCGTAGACCTCGCTCGTCGAGGTGTGGATCACCCGCTTCACTCCCAGCTCACGCGCCGCCTGCAGCACATTCAGAGTACCCTTCACATTCGTATCCACATAGGTGTCGGGAGAATGGTACGAATACGGGATGGCGATCAGCGCGGCGAGATGCAACACAGCATCGCAGCCCTTCATCGCCTCTTTGACCCCGTGCGGATCGCGGACATCACCGGCGAAGACTTCGAATTGGCCCGTGATGTCGGGCGAACAGTGGTCCAGCCAGCCCCAGGAATTGAAGGAGTTGTAGAGAACGAAGGCTCTCACTTTATAGCCCTCGCGAACTAAGGCTTCGGTCAGGTGAGAACCGATGAACCCGTCGGCTCCGGTGACAAGGACCGTCGAACAATGGCTTGTTGTTTTCATGGGTTATCCGTAACCGATTGCGTCGCAAGCATCGCGCTTAATGCTCCGGAAGGGCGCTGAGCCAACTCCGAGAACGGTCCCTCCTCGAGAATTCTCCCTTGATGTAACACATAGACTCTGTGCGCCCTTGCAATGGTCGATAACCGGTGGGCAACGACAAGAATGGTCGTATCCTGCGCAACCCGGTCGATCGATTGCTGGATAAGCCGTTCAGATTCCGAATCAAGGGCACTGGTCGCCTCATCCAGAATCAACAGATCCGGTTTCCGCAATAGTGCCCTGGCAAGGGCGACGCGCTGACGTTGGCCTCCGGAGAGACGGGTGCCGCGATCCCCCACGATTGTATCGAGCCCCGATGGCAGCTCGCGAACGAAGACATCGGCATTGGCTAGTTTCAACGCGGCCCACAGGTCGGCTTCCGTTGCTTTTTCAAATGACCATAATAGATTGTCGCGAATGCTGGCATGAAAGAGGATGGGGTCTTGAGGCACATATCCCACCCGTTCTCTGAACGTGTTTTGTTGCCATTGACCCAGCGGAACCCCGTCGATCAGCACATGCCCCTGATCCGGAATCTGAAGTCCCAGCACCAGGTCAATAACTGTAGATTTCCCGGAACCCGACTCACCTACCAACGCCACCATGTCACCCTTTTGGATGCACAGATTTATTTGATTCAGGGTCTGCAAACGGCCCGGATAGGAAAAACTGACGGATTTCAGCTCTATGCCATGCGTGAGCCTGGAAAATGGACGTTCTCCACTGATCTCCTCAAAATTGGCGGCGTTCTCACGTAAAGATACCAGCTGCTCATAGCTGGGCCGGAGGTTGCTGAGATAAATGTTGCCCTGCAGTAATGCGGAAAGAATCGGCAAGGCCCCCAGGAAACTCCACATGACTGCCCCCAGCTCGGAAACGGACGATTGGCTTCCCATCACGGATCCGATAGCGATCATCATGGCCAGCATCGCCAGAGGCTGAAAAAGCCTGGGGACTGCTGTCGCCAGGGTCTGTGACTGCAACGTGGCGCTGACATGCTTATCAAATGTGTGCAGATAGTGATCGAGTGCCTGCCTCTGCCGGCCGAACCCGAGCACGAGCTTAGCTGCGCCCAGCAATTCCCCCAGCCGGCCGATAGCCAGATTGGCCGTCTCCGTGTTCAGCTTCCCGAGCCGGTACACGACACGGTGCAGCAGCAGGAACGGAAATCCGAACAGCATGGCCAGCCCGAGCGCCGTCAGTGTCAGCTTCGGGTTCAGCCAGAGAGGCACAGCGAGGAAAATGAAGAGCTGGATCACTTGAGCAAACAGGTTGGCGAGATTGCCCATCGCATCGCCGATGGTGCCCAGCTCACGGTTGAACGTATTCAATAATTTGCCGTTGGCGGCACTGCTGAAAAAATCCCACCGCGCTCTAAAAAACACTCCCAGCGCCTCGCTGAACAACCCGCGAACAACTGCATATTTCAGCTTAAGGATGGCATAGCGAATCGTGACGTCCAGAAGACCCTTGATAAAATGCGAAAACACGAACAGGCCGCCCAACACCCAGAAAACCGGCGGCCAGCCCACAGCATGCAATCCCTCCAGCACAACCCGCGTCACCCGACTCGGGTTCGACAAGGACGGATCAAGCATGAAATCTGCTACCGGCACGACCAGCAGAATTGTGAGACCTGCAGAGACCCCCTCGATGGTCAGGAGCGCAAACAGAAGTCCAAATTGCTTTGGATAACTGTTCAGGAACTCCAGGAAAATAGTGGCAACAGCAATTTTACGATCGCCTGTCACTATATCTGGTTGGTTTTTTTGCAACTGCAAGATGTCCCGTATCCGCGTAGGGCAGGTCGCTATTGTGGAAATCCCTTCGCCTTATCTGTTCCTCTGCTACGGAGGCAACAGAAAAGGCGAGCTGTGTAGGCGGCGCTGATTGCCGTCGCGCAGTCGTCTAGTTATTGCGATTCAAGCCGATGCAAAAGCTCGGAAAGGTGGCGGGAACTCGACTGCCGACGGGCAGTTCACGGAAGGCATGTACAACACTCGTCTTGAGAAAGGAGCACAGCCCGAGGCATTGTCACAAGAAGTTTACATGGAGCGGCTTCTCACCTGTGCCCGGCTGTATCCGCGCGATTCCTTTGGCATGATTGTCGAGCGCCACGCTGACGTAGTGCTGAATCGGCAGGGTCCCCATCATCGTCTGCGCATCGAAAGCGGGAGAGGCCAGGTAATTCATAGCCCGCCAATAGCGGTCTGATTTCCAAATGTCGATGAACCGCTCTTCCGTAAAGTTGCCGATATGGAGTTTGGAGTATCGCGCGTTAAAAAACATCCCCGAAGGAGCCACGAGACCGCTGCCGCTGATTTGCAGCAGAAACTGGGGACCGTAGAAACGCTTGTACGAGGGCTTATCCCCGTCTTTGATTTTGTTCCATTTGACGATAACTTTTGTGCGCTCGTTGCTCATCGACTCTGCTTGCACAAGCAAGCCATGAAGGCTCTCATATTGGCTGTAGTCGATCCCCAATGTATGCTGTTCATCATCCGAGCAGTGCTTGATCACGGCATAATCCACCCCGAGGTCAAGCCCAAGCTGGGCAAAGGGAATAATCTCCTCTTTCAGACTCGGCATCAGCACCATCTGGATACCGAGCGTGACGGACAGAGACTTGCGGCGCTTCAACTCCACCGCATACCGGATGTGCTCCATAGCCCGGTCAAAGACTTTCGTATGCTCAGGCCCTTTGTACATGATGTCTGCATAACTTTCCGGTCTGCCGGCGGCAACCGTGAAACGAACCCAGGTGAGATGGGGCAAGACCTGCTCGATCTTCTCCGGTTCCCACTCCCACCCGTTCGTCGCATTGCCGACATCAATGCCCAGCTTGGCTGCATGTTGAATAAACGGCACGTAGGCATTCGATAAGGTGCTTTCCCCATCCGAGACCAGCGATACGCTCCGTATGCCGACCGCCGCGAAATCATCGAGAAGGTTGAGGGCTCGGGGAACGCTGACGCTGCTCCGCGCCTGAGACTCCTGCATCATGGCATAGCAGAATGAGCACATCGCTCCGCACGCCCGGGTCAGGGCCATATCCACACTGACCGGAGCGATGCGCTCGCCGGCTTCCCAGGCTTCGACACGATCCATATGGTACGACAATTTGTGGGAGTCGAGGATCAACGCACCTTCCCGCGTCTGAACGGCAACACTCATGCTTTCACCTCAATCCCGCGCAGATTTCGCAGCGAGTTACGGTCACCCAGCGGCTCAAGCCAGACGGCAAGGCCCGGATCGATTGACTCTTTCAAGAATGCCTCAAGATCAAGCAACAAAGTCCCGCGCTTATCCGCAGGAACGGGTTCACGCAGAGCAAGAATCACCTGGCCATCCGTTTTCGCCTCCACGAACACGAAGTTGTCGCCCGCTGCTCCCAACTTCCCGCCCACGGTGCTCTTCACCAACTCCAGCCGCTCGTCATCTCGTAATCGACTCCAGGCATGCCCCGGTACGGGCGTATCTGCGTTCGCATACTGAATCGTGCCAGCCATAACTCTCTATCCCTATCTAGCCGCGGTTAAAACCTTGGGGAATCCTTTAAAACGGCCCGGTGAATCCAAGATTCGGCGTGTCGTGCGGCCCCTTCCGGGCCACCCGATCGCACAATTCTCGATACTGAGAAGTGCTCTTGTCGGCGCGAAGCAGATCAAGCACCTGATCGGCAATTGTTTGAGCCCAAGGATAATACTCCTCCGCCATAAAGGGAGAACTGGGCACCGGGTGATCGGGTGATGCGACGCGCACCGGTTGCGCCTTGAGCGCATCAAACGCATGCTCGACGACCTGGCTGATGACTTCTCCGGCGATACTGCCCGTTCGAAACCCTGTGTCCGCGACAATCAATCGACCGGTTTTCTGAACGGAGCGTATGACACTCTCCATATCGAGCGGCCGCACGCTGCGCATGTCCAGGACGTCGACGCCGATACTCATCGTTGACAGCAAGGCCTTTGCCGCAATCAAAGACTCGACTGCCATATAGGAAAATGCCGCGACCGTCACGGCGTCGCCTTCGTGCAACAGCTTTGCGCTGCCGATCGGAACTCGATAGTAGGTTTCCGGAACATGGTCCTTAATTTGATGCAGCCACCGGTGTTCGATAAACACAACGGGATTGTTATCTTCTATCGCGGCAATCAACAGCCCCTTCGCATCATGGGCCGTCGTGGGCATGACCACTTTCAAGCCGGGCACCTGGGCAAACATCGCCTGGAGGCTCTGCGAATGCTGCGGCCCCTGCCCCCAACCGCGTCCTACTATCAGGCGCACGACCATCGGCACCGAGGCTTTCCCGTCGAACATATAATGCCACTTCGCCGCGTTATTCACTAACTGGTCCATCGCCAGCAACGCAAAGTCGATCCGCTGATGGATCATAACGGGGCGCATGCCCGACAACGCTGCGCCGATGCATACCCCGGTGACTCCGTTTTCCGACAGCGGCATATCAAAAACACGGCGCGCGCCATGCTTCCCCTGCAATTTGGCCGTGGTGTTGAAGATCGCCTTGGGATCGGGGACGCCCTCTCCGATCACAATGACCCTGGGATCCCGTTCCATCGCCTGGTCAATGCCTTCACGAATCGCCTGCGCGAAGGTGATATCCCGCCCTGCCGAATCAAGCATAGAGCCGTTCCTCTGCCGCTTTGGATGATGGCTTCGCACTGGCAAGGGCGAACTGGAATGCTTCCTTGATTTCTTCGCGTATCTCCGCCTCAAAACTGCTAACCTCTGAAGAAGACGCGGCGTGGCGCTGTTTCAGCCTTGTTAAGAGCTTCGCGATCGGACAATCTTTCAGTCCATCCTCGATTTCCGGTTTGGATCTGTAGTTGAGATCGTCGTCAAAACTGGGACCGCAATGTTCCCGCCAACGATAGGTTTTCAATTCAACAAACTGCGGCCCCTCACCCTGCCGCGCCTTGGCGACCGCAGCTTGTGCGATGGACAACACGGCTTCAACGTCATTGCCGTCACCCGCATACGCCGCCACCCCGTGCGCCTCAGCGACTCGATAAATCGGCCGATCCGGCTGCCTTTCGGTCAAACGCGTGTAGACGGAAAATTCGTTATTCTCGCAAACAAACACCACGGGAAGTTTGTGCAACGCAGCAAAGTTGAGTGATTCGTGAACGACTCCCTCTTCAAAACATCCGTCTCCAAAAAACACCACGCTGACCCGCGGTTCTCCCATGAGCGCGGCCGCCCAGGCTGACCCGACGGCTAACGGAACAGTGCCTCCGACAATCGGCGTCGCTCCCATAAACCCGACCCCTAAGTCGATCAAGTGCATCGAGCCGCCCCGTCCGCCGCAGCAACCGGTCACCCGCCCGTACAGCTCGGCAATCATGGCTTTCAAATTGCCGCCTCTGGCAAGGTAATGCCCATGCGCCCGATGATTACCGAATACGACGTCGTGATCGGATAGAGCCGCGCACACTCCTACGGCGATCGCCTCCTGCCCGATACACAAGTGCATCGGACAACGCATTTCCTGTTCGGCGTAACGATCAGCCAAGGCTTCTTCGATCCGCCTGATTCGTAACATCGAACGAAACAATGCTAACTGATCCGTTTTTTTCATCGCCAGTCCCGTGCTATTTCAACAAGGTCGCCGCATACTTATTCAGCGCCACCGGATCAACCGGTTCTCTATTACACACAATCTGGACGTCCATCGCAGCGGCAACGCTGCCGACAAACGCCGCCACCTCAGGGTCCAACCGTTTGGCCGCACAGAGCCCGGCCAATGACAGAAAGGCATCACCGGCCCCGATACGGTCCACGACCCTTGTAGAGAGCGCCGGCACCTTATAAAAGGTCTTGCTCTGCCGATCAAACATCATGACGCCTTTCGTGCCCCGCGTCACAGCCAATTGCCTGACCTGAGCCCGCTCTCCGACCTGTCTCGCGACGACTTCGAGCGAGTCGTGGCGATTGTGAGCTGCCATGCGCAACTCCGGCTCATTGAGCGAAACAAAGTCCGCTCTTGGATAGCGGTGAATCACGTGATACCCGCGATTGCCGCTGTTGATTTGGGTATTCACGGCGAGAAATTTCGCTTTCTTGTCAAGCAGTGCGATCATGGCGGGGGTAATAAATCCGTTGCCGAAATCCGGCACCACCACCACGTCGTATGAAGCAAGATGCGCCTCCAGCCATTTACAGACGCTGTCCTCGGCTTCCTTCAAGAGCGGATCTTCCCTGAAGAAATATACTTCGAACAACTTCGCCAGGTCAGAGTCAACGAAACGTCGCTTCGTGACGGTCGGCGCATCCTCGAAATAGAAAAATACCGGATTCACATTCTTCAGTAATTTCTCGCGAATAAACTGCTCATGGCTGTCAACTGCCCCCAGACCTGTGACGAGAGTCACGGAAGCCGTAAAACCGGCGATATGGTTCGCGACTGCGATCGCCCCTCCGGCAAATTGCTCCTCGGAGTCATATCGAACCGCAAACACATTTCCCTTGCCGGTTTGCCCCAGCGGCACCGTGTAGTGATACTGATCGACGATCGCATCGCCCACGACCAATACCTTCAGGTCAGAAAGAGACGCGATCTGGCTTTGAATCGTTTTGTCCGACCAGCGGCTTCGAAAGCTTTGCAGAAACTCCTTCGTTTCAGGAGAGAACACATTGAAGTGTTCATTCAGTAAATTACTTGAGCTGAACGTAATCTCATCGGTATAGAAAATATGGCCGCCATGTGCTTCGACCGCCTCCTGCTCCCGCGCAATGTTTCCCGTGACGTCGTCACCGTGCGAACGATAATCGCTCCCTTTGGCATAAATGCTCGGACGGATGTCGTGCAACACTTCAACAGCCGACACCGCATGGTTCACCGCGACAAAGTCGACACACGCCAACGCCGCCAGACTTTCAGCGCGCAATTGCTCGCTGAACACAGGCCGCCCAGGCCCCTTATTGACGAACGCATCTCCGGTCACCGTCACGAACAACACGTCGCCTTCCTGTCTCGCTCTCTGAAGGTACCGGATATGCCCCATATGCATCAGATCAAACGTCCCATGGCACAACACCACGCGTTTGCCGGCTCCCCGTAGCTGTCGGGAGTGCTCAGCCAGCTCTTGTACCGACACAATTTTTTGAGTCGTCATGACTTTGCCAGCTCACCGTCATTGGCCCCGAACCGGTCGGCCATGTTGTGCAACAGGAATTGATGCCCGATTTCCACCTGCCCATAGTTGCGGGCGTCCAGCCAAAGATTGACGTCGCCCAACGACCGCAAAGGATTGTCGCCGGCAAATCCGGTGAGCGTAATCACGAACATGCCGCTCGCTGTTGCCTGCGCCGCCGCATTGCGGATATTTTTCGAATTCCCCGAACTACTGATCGCAATCAAGACGTCATGAGGCTTCCCGACTTGCGCCAGTATCCGCGCGAAGGCATTTTCATAACCATAATCGTTGGCCATGCAAGTCAGGAGAGAAGAATCGTGAAGCGTAAAGGCGCGCAATTTGGCGACATTCAGGAAATCATTCACGGTGTGACTCGCTACCGCCGCACTCCCGCCGTTACCGATGACATAGACGCTGCTTTTGCTTTGACGCGCCTGAGCGAGCCGTTCCATCACCGCGGTCATTCCAGGCTCTAGCCCCAACGCCTCGTTCTTTTTTCCTGTGGCTTCACAACGGTCAAGCAAGGCTGCGAATTGCTCCGCACATGTTTTTAACGAAAGAGTCGTCGTTGCTGGCATCACGATCGCGCGTCTCCCAAATAATGGAACCATGCAGCAGTCGCCTGATTGATACTCGCCGGATTCCATACCGGCGCGTCTTTCCAGTCATTGATTCGCTCGAGCATTTGACGTACCCCCATCTCAAACGAAATGCGGGACCGCCAGCCGATCAGCTTCTCAATCTTCCTGACGTCGGCGTAGGTGCAATCCGGCTCTCCCGGTCGCTTCTGGATATATTCGACAGCCCCTCCCAGCAATTCAACCAACCGGTTGACGCTATAGTGATTGCCGCTCCCGACATTCATCGCCTCACCGGAAACACTCGATTGCGCCGCACAGAGAAAGGCTTCGGCCACATCCGTGACATAGGTAAAGTCCCTTGTCTGCGTGCCGTCTCCGACGACGGTAAAAGGACGCCCGTTCAGTTTTTGCGCCAGGAACACCCCGAATACCGCACCATAAGCCCCGGTAGTGCGGGACCGGATTCCGTAAACGTTGAACAGCCGCAATGACACCGTCGGAAACCTGTAGACTTTTGCCCAGTGAAGCACGAGTTCTTCACCCATGTATTTTGTCAGCGCATAGGGATATTGGGGTTGAATGGGGGCCGACTCCGGAGTCGGATACTGATCCGGAATGCCGTAGCTCGACGACGACGCCGCATACAGGAATCGCTTGACCCCGCTTCGCCGCGCGCACTCGAGGACATTGAACGTGCCGGACACGTTCGTACTGTAGTATTGGCTCGGCATTTCAATGGACGGAACGATATCCGCTAACCCTGCGAGATGAAACACCCAGTCCACCCCCTCAAACAATGGCTGGATCGCCGAAGGATCACGGATGTCTGCATTCGCAAACTTGAAGCTCGGATGGCCGACCACCGACTTCAAATTCTCAAGCCGGCCTGAAGTCAGATTGTCGACGACGACGACATCATGCCCCTCGGCCAGCAGCAATTCCGACAAGTGACTGCCTATAAATCCGGCTCCGCCGGTTACAATGGTTTTCATATGGATAGCAGGTCGAGCTAAATGAAATTGACGTGACGCACGAGGCCTTCACGCATTTGAAAAAGGTAGCGATTCACTTCGTCCATTCTGCAATTCTTCCGACACTCATGAATATTCAACTCGTGCCGCACGTACTGGAAGTTCGCCTGACGTTTGGCTCCCTCCCAGATTTCCTTGAACGAGTTCTCGTTAAGATTGCCGTATTCGAATCGCTTGTCCAACAAGTACGCGCTGCAGCCATACACTGCGCCATCGGCCATCACGTACGCCCAAAAGAAAGGGGTGGCATTGCATTTCGTGTATCGTTCGCCCTCACTCTCCATATACTTTTTCATGGTCTTCTCGCGGAACACTACCTGAAACTTGTCGGTATTGAGTTTCGCCAGCGACTCGGCCATCGCCAGATACGCGCTATAATCCACGTTCTCATAAAGATGCGTTTCGCTGAACAGGTGTTGAGAATAGGGCTTCACCACCACGTAATCCAATCCGATTTCGTCCCGGCATATTAACGCCAGCGTTTCCATCTCCGTCGCATTCTCCGGCAGCAACAGCGACTGGACTCCGATGTTACAGTCCAGCCCTCGCTCCGCTCGCGATCGAATCGCACGCTTGAGATTGTTGACGACACGATCGAAATCACGCTCATGCGTCTGATGAATTTTCGCATACGTCGCCGCTACCCCGGCATTGAGAGACACTTTGATCCAGGAAGTCCGCGGCAATGACTGCTCAATAAAAGAATCATTGAACACGGTTGCGTTGGTGGTGAAGGCGACGTCGATACCGGCATCCTTGGTCGCTTTCACAATCTCGTTGATCTGCTTATGCAGGAGCGGCTCACCCTCGCCGGCGTACATGATGCTCTTTACCCCGAGGCGTCCCATCTCCGACAAGCGCTTGGACAGCATCTCCACATCCAGCATTCGGCTTTGGTAGCCGATATAGTCGACCGCACAAAAGGTACACCGGTGGTTACATGCTCCGACGGGAGACATCTCCACATAAATGGGGTACACACTTTTGGCTTTTTCCCAATCATCCCCGGCCTCAAGAAACTGCCCTACTCGGCCAGGGTGGAAGGTGAGTTTATGACTATCTATTCTAAAAATATCAGACATGGCTTCCCCACATATTTTCTCGGGAGTTTAACACATGACTCACCGAAGATTGCATATCGAATGGTGTTTCAGAAGTTCGCCCTGTTGCAACATTGTCATCCCGCAGAAGCCGGACAAGGAAGGCGCTCTGAATAAACCCCGCTCTCGTTCAGATATTGAGCCGCACACCTCAACGGCGCAACATCCACCTCACATCTCCCCCCGATGCTGAACACTTCCTCGCATCGTCACTCCTCTCACGCGGACACCACATCCATCGCATCGATCTCCACCACCGCCGCCTGCTGAATCAATCGAATGCCGATGACCAATCGATGGCGCTTGTCCTTTCGCATGAGAATCCCGTGCACGCCTTGCAAAGGCCCTCGTACCACTTCCACCGCCATCCCTTCGAAAAGATACGGATGCGAATCGTATGGAAGCACGCTGTTGACGAGGGTTCGCAACGCTTCGATCTCTTCATCTGGAATCGGCTCGGGACGGTTTCCGCTTCCCACAACTTCGACCACGCCTGCAACCTTCTGCACCGGGAGTTTATTTTGCTGCGAAAGCCGCACAAAGCAGTACCCTGAAAAAAGCGGGACTTCGATCTCCTTCTTGCGATCTTTCCACTGGCTGAGTCGCCTGACGGTCGGCAGCAACGGTTCGATCCCCTGCTTCTCCAACTGATCCCGCACCAACTTTTCATGGCGCGACCTGGTACGAAGTGCGTACCACTGGGATTTCAACGCCGACTCAGACACAGCTTCGCCCTCTCACTTACAGTGAACACAAAAAACGACCTGAGCTGACAGCCTACTCAGGCCGTTGGTCCGAGCGCCAGCACCTTGCCGTTCGGGACCTGGTACTGCAACAACATTTCACCGTGTTCGTGCGACCGATCGAGATCGGCGAGCACCACTGCATCAAACTCCCATTCTTTCAACACACTCGGATGCGAAACGGGATACGAGAGAAACGTCCCAGCCGTGCCGTCACTCACAAACCCCACTAATTCCATGTCCATCTCTCGCAAAGAGAGATAGGCCATTTCGGCAAATTCGCTCGTTCCAAAGATCACGATCCGCCGACCTCCCACTACGGTAATCCGAGACAGGACATCGCGCAGCCGTGCGCGCATATCCCGATAGTGGGACAGGGAGTACTGCATGTAGAGGTAGGTGAGACGGGACTTCTCGGCAAATCCTTGAGGCGTCAACAGATAGCGAATCCGGTGAGAGGGGATGGTCGTGACCTTGACGTATCCCTTTCTCGCAAGTCGCTTCACATACAGATTTGTAAGACCAAGTGCCACACCCAATTTAATGGCGAGAGACCGTTGCGTGACGGCACCGTCCCGCTCCAACTCCGTGAGCAAAATAAGGTCTCGTTGTCCCTGAAGATTCATCTCATTAAGCGGCTCCACTAAAAAACGTTCAGGATATGAACACAATTAGGAGAGGGAGTCAAGAAAGAATTCCACAATAGGTAGGGATATCAACGATCTAGAGAGCGATTGGCCAAGTCGGTAGCGACTAGATATGCTGAATTGTTAACGGCTGGGCGGACTGAACAACAGCACCGAGTCGAGCGGCGACGTTCTCAACGGTAAATCGATCGAGACAATCCCAATAAGGGCACGCCTCGCCGATACATTTCTCACAGGTTGGCACATCTGGCCGAAGCAGCACACCACGCCCCAAAGGTTTCCAGCGGGTCGGCAGATTGTTCCGGCGCGGATCAAACAGACTGATCGTGGGAACCGCCAGCGCGGCAGCGAGATGGGCTGGACCGGTCGCACCGGACACCACCACATGCGCAGCCGCGATCACCGCCATCAATTCCCGAATGGCAAGCTGTCCCATGAGGTTGTTGACCCCGGAACGGAGCACGACACCATCCAATGCCTCGCTCCTGAATTGATCGCACTCGGCCTGGCTACCCGTCAACACCACCGCATACCCTTGTTGGGCCAACGTCTGGGCAAGATCCCGATAATGCGCCGGCCGCCAATGCCGGGCCGACACACCACCAGGGTGAATTACGACTCGCGACATTGCAGTGCCGCCCCATCGCCGCTCCCCATCGGCTCGCTCGGCATCGGTGAGTCGGAGCGCCGGAGCGACCACGGGCAAGGGCGTCAGCCGAAGCCCCTTGAGCATCTCTACGTTGCATTCAGATTCATGTTTCTGAAAACTGCTTCTATGCTCATAAATCCAGCGATTCGCCAGCACACTCTGCCACCGAAAGCCCGTTGCCACGCGGAGCGGAATGCCGGCCCGCCAGGCCGCCCACATCAAGCGGCGAAACGGTTTGAGAAAGATGACCGCATCAATCCCACCGGAGAAGACCTGCATCATGTCAGGAATCGACGCTTGCAAAGATACGGTTCGCACATAATCGATGTCGGGGTGGCGCTCTAAGATCGGCGCCGCCACGGGATTCGCCAGCACGCCGATGCGAACACCGGGCACCAATTGTCGCAATTGCGCCGCGACAGGAAGCGAAAGCACCAGATCGCCGATCCCGTCCGGACGCACGATCAGCACATTCATCGTGACACCACCCGGCAGGACTGTTGGGACACAACGGCCGCCACGACCTGTTCAGGAGTAATCGATTCGAGACATTCCATCGGCACTGCATTGCGGCAGACGCGACTAAAGCAGGGACGACAAGGCAGGTCATGAGTCAAGACGGTATGCCCTACTCCGTAAGGCCCCGTACGCACCGCGCTGGTTGGCCCGAAGATCGACACCACCGGCCTCCCCACTGCCGCAGCCACATGCATCGGCCCTGAATCGTTCGTGATCAACACACAGGCTTTCGACAACAGGGCCGGCAACAATCCAATCGGCGTCTCGCCGGTCAGATCGACAACCGGACAAGCCGTCAGACTCCGCACATGTCCGCTTGCTTCCCGCTCGTCCGGCCCGCCGAGCACCACGAGAGGCCCGATGCCGCGAGCCGCCAACTGAGTCGCCACGGCGGCAAATGATGCAGCCGGCCAGCGTTTCGTCTGCCAGCGCGCGGAAACATTCATGGCCACCCACGGCGCATCCAGGTCGAGGCCCTTCCGACGAAATAGATCACGAAGCGCCGTCATATCTTGAGACAGCAATCGAAACCGAAATTGCGGCTCTTCCTCCACAGGCGCACCGACCGCCGCCGCAATCAGCAGATACCGATCCACCGCGTGCATCTCGGGCGTCGGCACAGCCACCCGCTGCGAATACAGCCAGGGGCTCCCTTCACGCCCGTTGGCAAACCCCACTCGTTGAGCGCATCCGGTCATCCGAGCCACCAGCGCACTGCGCAAGAGTCCTTGAAGATCGACGACCAGATCAAACCGCTGCGCCCTCAATGCCATTGCTTGACCAACCCACGATGCCAGGGTGGAATCGACCGGCCACACGGCATCGACGCCTTCGATTCTTTGTACGATCTCAGCCCATTGGCGCTTCACCAGCCAGGTCAGATGCGCTGAAGGCCAGCGTTGCTTGAACGCGGCGACCACCGGCATGGCATGCACAATATCTCCCAGCGAGCTCGGCTTGATCAGCAGAATTCTTCTGGGCTCAACCATCGCCATCATTGATGCGCTTCCTCGCCGGCCGCTATTCTCTGCTCCTGCGCCCCCGCATCTGCCAGAATCCACGTTACAGCCTCATCAAGCGAAGGCGCGATGACTGCCACATCGTCGCCGGACTCGGACAGGGCTTCTGCCCCATGCTCACTGGTTGTGACCCGCACGCGCTTCGCACCTACCCGTTTAGCCAACTCCATGTCCTTGGCATGGTCCCCGATGAGATAGGATCGGGACAGATCGATTCCCAGTTCGCGCACCGCCTGGTCAACCATCCCCGTCTCAGGCTTCCGGCATCGACAGCCCTCATCGGGATGGTGCGGACACACATAGATCGCATCCAACGATGCCCCCGCGTCATGCAGCAATCGCCGGAGCTTCGTATGAATCGCTTCAAGATCCGTAGAAGAAAACAATCCGCGTCCGACTCCCGATTGATTCGTCACCACGACTAGTCGGGCTCCCGCACGCGTCAGTCTCGCAAGCGCGGTCGCGACGCCGGGAAACAATTCGAACCGGTCTGGCGAACTGATGTACCCGGGATCCGGATTCAACGTCCCGTCACGATCGAGAAAAACGGTGACCCCCTGCAAGGAAGAGTGACCCGTGACGGATGCCGGGTGATACGCCACAGCCGATGGCTGAACGTTATGCGCCAGCTGGCCGACCGCAGCCTGCGTAACCATATCCACCGTGACGCCGGTCATACAACGATGATCGATGGGACACTCCCGCAACAGACAGGGCGCACAGTCGACCGGCTGACGGACAATCGACGCCTCCTGCCCATATGGCGCCGTGGTTTTCCAATCGGTGGGACCGAATACTGCCACCACCGGGATACCGAACGCCGCAGCCATGTGCATTGGCCCGGTATCGTTGGTGAGTAATATTGTGCAGCGCTTTGTGGCAGCCATCAGCTCCCGGATATTCGTCCGTCCCGACAGAACCGCTGACCGTACGGGGAGGCGATCTGCCACCGAATGCCCCAACTCCTCTTCGCCCTTGGCCCCGAGGACCACCACGGAGACCGGCCGCCGCTGTTGTTGTTCGATCTGGCGACACACCCGCAGAGCAGCCTCCGCATACCGTTCCGGCAGCCATCGCTTGGCACTTCCGTAAGTCGATCCTGGATTCACGCCGACAATCAGATCGTCCGGCCCTACGCCAAGATCCCCCAACCGTTCATCCATCGCGCGCGTTTCGTCATCAGAGACGGCCAGCGCGGGGACTGACGGCGAACCGGTCACGCCGAGCGGCTTCAACAGGTCCCAATAATAGTGTACTTGATGCACGAGCGTGGCGCGATCGGGACGCGCGACGGGATCGGTCAGCAGGAACGCGCGCCCGTCGGTGACATATCCATAACGGCGCCGGATACCCGCAAGCCAGGTGATCAACGCCGCCTCAAACGCATTTTGGAACAACACCGCCAGATCGAACCGATGCCGGCGCAGCAGGCCCGCCAGCGTCCATTTTCCTGACAACCCCGCATGAATCCCCCGATCATCGTAGACCAACCGGCGATCGATGCCCGGATAGGCGATGAACAGCTCGGCAATGGCCGGCTTCGCGAGCAACGTGATCTCGGCTTTGGGAAAGAGCGCTCGCAACCCGCGCAGAGCCGGCTCGCACATCACGGCATCGCCGATCCAGTTCGGCGCCCGGACCAGAATTCGCGAAGGCGATTCGTTACGCACGCACGCCTCCCTGGGACTTAGGCGTATCGGAGAAATCGCACAACAAGCGATGGAGCGCATCCTGGCCGCGCCTGACATCGGCCCGCAGCCGAAAAGCCCACCAGAAATCGTCAGACATCAACAACGGTGCAAGTTTCCCGGCATCTTTTTCGGTCGTGAGCACAATCTCGACATTCGATCGTGTTGCCTGAACACGCATACGATCAACATCCTCGCTCCGATAGACGTAATGATCTGCGAACGCCGTTTCGCCACATACCTGCAGGCCATTCTCCATGGCCAACCGGCGGAAGGACTCGCTGTTGCCGATCCCGCTGACCAGCCAGGCCTTCTTTCCCACGCACCAGTCTGCAGCATGCCGCACGCCGGTCGTGACCGACACCACTTCGTCCGGCCTGAAGATCACCTCTGCCTGAACAGGATTTCCTGTCGTGACTGCCTGCAATCGGGCACGCACGGCTGCCACATCCCGCTCAGAGTCGGCACGGGTGATGACGACCGCATCCGCACGCCCGAGCCCCGCCAACGGCTCACGAAGACGCCCGGCCGGCAACAAGCCGTCCAATCCCGTCGCATCCATCGCATCAATCAATACCACATCAAGGTCACGGTACAGGGCGCGATGCTGGAACGCATCGTCGAGCACGATCCAGTCTACCGGCCATCGATCGAGCAGCCATCGTCCGACTGCCGCGCGATCCGCCCCGACTGCGACAATGGCCTTGGGACAACGGTTCGCAATGAGATAGGGCTCATCACCGGCCTCTGCCGGACCGACCAGGACCCTCTCCCCGTCCGACACCAACACCTGCGCCGCCGTCGATGTCCGCTTGTAGCCACGACTGAGGACCGCGACCCGATGCCCCTGCGCCTGCAACCACTCCGTCAACAGAATCACCATCGGGGTTTTCCCCGTTCCGCCCACCGTCAGGTTCCCGACGCTCACCACACGACAGGGCAATCGTGACTGCTTCTTCCATCCGCGATCATAGGCCCGCATCCTCAGTTGAACCACCAACCCGTAGAGAAAGGCCGCCCCGCTCAACCAGGAACGAACCGGATCGCCGGGACGCAACAGTGCCACGATCACGGCCTCGCAATCACGGGCTGCGGCGCAGATCCGACAGACCGGGAAGAAGGAGACTGCACGTTCGGCAAACAGGCTTCGATCAATTCCATACTCCGCCGCAATGCCCCCTGATTGTCCGCCACTGTCTGGCGAGCGGCCTCCCCGACCTGGCGACATGCCGACGAATCCTCCAGCCACGCGCAGACCGTGCGCGCAAGATCCTCCGCACCGGACACTCGAACGGCACCGCCGGACTCTAAAAGGAGCGTCGCGATTTCCGCACAATGGTCCGTGTAAGGACCGAACAACACCGGCTTACCCCACACGGCCGGCTCCAGCAAATTATGCCCGCCCACAGGAACCAGAGTGCCGCCGACAAATGCCACGGTCGCCTCATGATAAGCCCGCGCCAATTCTCCTCGCGTATCCAGAATGATGACTCGCGCCCCGGACCTGACTGAATCGAGCCGGCTCTTGCACTGCACCGGCAATCCCGCAGCCTGGATCATCATCACGACATCGGCCACTCGCTCGATATGACGGGGAGCAAGCATCAGAACGGCATTCGGATGAGTGACGACAATCTGCCGATAGGCCGCAACCAGCGCCTCCTCCTCGCCCTCATGCGTGCTCCCGGCGAGAAGGAGTGATTCGCCTTCCTGCAGGCCCAACTCAGTACGCAACGACGTATCAGCCGCCATCGATGGCAGAGGCTGATCGAACTTAATATTGCCGGTTCTATGGACCCGATCGGCGTCGGCTCCCAGAGCCACGATTCGCTGCACATCCCGCTCCGACTGCATGAGACAGAGCGTGAGCGACCGCAGCACCGACCGATAGAATGAGATGAGGCCGACGATATGCTGCCGGGCAAACGACCGCGACGACAACCGGCCATTCACCATAATGGTCGGCACCTGCCGGTCCCGCAAGGTCCATAAGAGATTCGGCCAGAGTTCGGTCTCGACAAACGC
Source organism: Nitrospira sp. (assembly GCA_024998645.1). Classification (GTDB taxonomy): domain Bacteria; phylum Nitrospirota; class Nitrospiria; order Nitrospirales; family Nitrospiraceae; genus Nitrospira_D. The sequence continues at coordinate 1,409 of JACOEJ010000025.1, read as the reverse complement.
GTACAGGACAGGCTGCCACTGCGTGATCGCGCGGGACACGGCCCAGGGAACGTCGAGCGGGGCGTAGCGGTGCTCCGCTATTCCGGCCAGTCGTTGTTCAACAGCCTCGCGCCCCGTTTCCGTCACTGTCGAGACGATCAGCCGGTGATCGGGATGGTTGCGATGCAGTTCTTTTACCAACGGCGTGACCGCCACCACTTCACCAAGCGAGACGGCGTGAATCCAGATCAAGGGGCGCCGCTCTCCGGATGGCTCCAGGACCGGCCTGACGCGCAACCCGAACCGGTCGAGCAAGCCCCTCCGGCACCGTTTCTTGGCGAGCAGAATGCAGAGGATGATCGGCGTAACCAGTATGAGAAGAATATTGTAGAGCAGTCGCCACATGGATGATCCGTGACTCGTCACTCGTCATTCGTGAATCGTGGAATACCCAAGGCCACGCAGGTCACCCGCGATTGACGGTTGACGGTTGACGAAGAACCGCCTCCTCTGCTTCTTTGGTGAGTCGGTTCAGGACGTTCTCGAGTTCAAGACGAGCGGCTTCGAGCGCAGCGTCATCCGCCTCGCGCGAAACCCGGATCGGGGCGCCCCAGATGAAGACCCCGCGGGAAAACGGGTACGGCACCATGAAGCGGTCCCAACTCGAGAAGAGTTTTTTTTTGAGCAGGCAAAGCCGAGAGGGACAATCGGCAATCCCGTAGCCTTCGCCAGTTGAATGACGCCTAGCTTCGCCACCTGCCGCGGGCCTTTGGGGCCATCCGGCGTCACGACGACATCTTTGCCCGACCGCCCCAGCTTAATGAGCGAGCGAAGCGCCCCGGCCCCCCCTCTCGTGCTCGACCCGCGCACGGCCTCATGGCCGAACCGGGCAATGATGCGGGCGATAATTTCTCCGTCGCCATGCTGACTGATCAACACATGCGACCCGGGCCCGCGGTACCCGAACGGAATCATCAACTGTTGGGCATGCCAGAAAGCCAGAATGATGGATTGTTTCTCTCGATACAACGCATCTACCGGCTCATACCCACGCTGCTCCAGCCGCATACTTCCCTTGATCCCACGGATCACCAGCGCTCCGAGCGGAGGCAGCAGAGAGAACTTGACCCAGTTTTGGATCCGCTTCTTCATCGGAAGTCTTATGAGATCTTTCTCATTCATCGCCAATCACCTATACGATCGACAGGGTGCTCAAAATAGCCGTTCAGCAAGGCCGCAGCGAGTGAAGGGCCGAATCGTACCCTCGGGGTACGTTGAGGGTCTGAACAATGCGAGAACGCTGCTGGAGGATATTTCAGCATCCTGTTAAACATTTGTCACATCCTGGAACTGCATAGCATGCAACCGCTGGTACAGGCCGTTGTGCCGCAACAACTCTTCGTGCGTGCCGATCTCGGCCACCCGGCCAC
>JACOEJ010000130.1 GCA_024998645.1 Nitrospira sp. | reverse complement strand
TGCCTTCCTCATCGGCGCGCGCCGCCGCGATCAGCGGAAGACGTCATTCTGGCGGTACGGCGCGAATCGCGTGGCGGATTTCTGGATCGGTTGGGCTGCAGGAGCGCCGATTGAAGACAGCCAGTCTGGATTTCGCCTGTACCCGGCCACCTTGCTTCGGGCGATTGACGTTCCTCATGAGCGGGCACGCAGCTTCGTGTTCGAAAGCGAGATCCTGATCGAGGCTGCCAGGCGGGCCATGGTCATCAGGAATATCTCAATTACCGTGATGCCGCGATCAGGTCCCCGTCCCAGTCATTTTCGGCCGCTGTTGGATATTGCGCGGATCACAAGGATGGTGGCCGGTAAACTTCTCAGCCGGGGCCTGTATTTCAAGGGACTGCACCGATCTTTGAGCGGCCCGATGAAGCACGGGAAAGAAGATAGAGTCAATTCAAAACCTGCTCAAAAGCTCTCGAAAACGCGGGATTGAAAACAGACAAGCATCCTGCGGCAGAGAGCCGCAGGATGAAGACCTCTAATTCCCTGCGGCCGTTAACCGCGCTCGAATCTCATTGTCGAGCTCTTGAATCCAATAGGTGTACTCCTGATGAATCGTCTGTGCCGCGGCGTTGTACTTGAGATTGGTACTGTCCTTGTACAGGACGCTGTAATTCTTCGCCGTAAACGGAATCGTGACGACTGCTGAGTGAACGCGGACATTCCGGGTGCCCTGGATTTCTCCTGGTTTGACCACCGCCATGACCCATCCCAGCTTGACGCCGGACTCAATGATAATTTTCTGCACCTGTTCTACGCTCGGAACTTTGCCCGTGGCGGTTTGGACCGGCGCCTCTTTCACTTGATAGATTTGCGCTCCTCCCTTGCACCCCATCACAGCGACAACGGCGAGGCATGAGATAAATGTTCCTAACCAGACTCGTTTCATTGCGGTCCCTCCTCTCGATAGGTTCGATCCGACAGAAAACCTTCTGTTCTTAGTACGATCGGCGGCCGCAAGTCAAGCCGATCGGCCGCTGCACCCATCATGTGGGTAGAGGTGTATCCGGTTGCGAGAGCATAGTCTAGCAAGTCTTCGATCAGCGAGAGGTTGGCCGGGCACATGCCTTTCTGATTCCACTTCGACATGCTCTGCGGAAAACATTGATCTTCGGCGAAGACGAACTCAGAGGGGTGGCAATAGAACACGAGATGGCGTGAGCGTCGCCCGATCCACTCGATCATGCGTTGAAACTTGCGGAAGCCCAGCGTTCGCAGCATGGCCAGGTTCATGGGAAAGAGACACGAGGATGGCGGCACTTCCAGGATGGGACTGTCGCCGATGTGATTGAGATTCTTCCGCGACGGCCGGTAGGGGTCCCGCGGTGCCCAGAAATATTTGGCATAGTGCACGCGGCCCAGGCCCATGTCGAATCGCAGGGCGGGGACCGATGAATCGTAGCGGTAGCCTTCTTCTTCGAGGACCTGCAGGGTCGTTTCGCTGACCCACAGATTCGGTGCGCGAAAGACGACGGGACGTACCCCGGCGGCCTTTTCGACAGCGTCTGTTGCCCGCCGGATCCATTGGCGTTGCTGTTCGTAAGGCGCGATACGAAAATCTTCATCTTCTTCCAGGCTGCCATGAGCCCAGCCGTGCGTCCCGAGTTGGTGCCCGCGTTCGAAGCATGCACGGACGAGATCCGGATACGCTTCTGCAAATCGACCGGCAAAGAAGATCGTGGCTTTGATGCCGACACGATCGCAGCTTTTCAGGAGTGACTCCAGTCCGACGTGTGAGCCGGGAATCCAGTCGCAATCGACGGTGAAGTAGAATTGCTTTGCCGGGTTCGTTTTCTGCCCGCGGTCATGCCCGTGCCGCGGCATGGAGGCCGGTCTGGTTTGTTCGGTCCGGTCCGTGAGATCGCGTTCCGGGTTGAGACGAATGCGAGGGAGGGCCTGTTGCGATGTGCGGTGTGGGCGCATGGGTACGGCTTACTCGACTATGACAACCCCTTCGATTTCAACCAGCAGTTCCCGGCGACAGAGATCCCCTTGGAAATAGAGAATCCGGCTCGGCGCGATAGCGCTGAGGGCTTGTTGGATGATTCCCAGATGCTCCGGTTGACGGACGTACACTTTGAATGTGCCTCGGGATGGCTGAAGGTTGGGCACGGCGCCTGATATGTCAGCAGCATGCCCGATGAGTGCGCGAAGATTACTCATGGTTTCTTGAGTCTGTTCTCCGGGGCGGTCGATATGGCGACTCGCATGTCCCACTACGCTGGCCGTGCCGGAGATGAACAGTTGTGTATGGAGATCCGATTGGAGGAGCGTGGCGCGTGCAAACGACGGGCTGCGGGGACCGTAATGTTCCGGGTATTCATAGGCATGGACCTGGCGGGGATTGCCCAGATGGACGGCCGGATGAGTTCCCGCAAGCACATAGAGCTGGAGCGGGCCTGACCTGGTGCCGACGGCCGTTCCAGCTGGAAGTGACCCGGGAAACCCTTGAAGCGTACCGGCCAGTGCCTGATAGCGTCCGACGCAAAACTGGCGATAGCGCTCCAGGCCCTGCTCGTCTTCGTTGATGCCGGGAAAGAAATTCCAGACGCGCCACAGATACGGATAGCCTAATTCCTGGATGTGATGGAGGAGGCGCCGGTATGCCCGTTCCGTCGTCTCGCGCAATCCTTCGCCAGGCTCCTCTTCAAGTTGAACCGTGCCGGCGAGCATTTCACCACTCGTCGCTGCGAAGAACTCATTCCGTCTGTGAACGGTCACCGGTTGGTCGCTGGTCCACACCTCCAGATCTGAGCGGTTGCCCAGCTGTGGAAGGTCCAGGGTGATGACAGGGCAGGAGACGGATGCAGGAACCGGCGAGCCAAAGGATACAATAGCCATGGGAAGGGTGGCGGAGGTGGCGAGCCAATGAGACAGGTTGGTGGACTCAACGTAGTCCACCCGCAGATGGGGGGCGGCGTCGAGCACCCGCTGGTTCGATCGCTGTATTCGCAGGGCGTGGTGCTGTCTCATATCGGCGTCCCGATCGCTAATGCGGCGCGTTGGCTTGGTTCACGGCGTAATCTTTGACTTCCGTGACGGTCGTTCTGGTGCCTTGCTTGCGGCGGCGGGCCACGGCCCAATTTTCTTTCCAATTCAATACGAAAACGACGTAGTACACAACTTTAAAACAGAAAAGAGGGATGCGCGCTTGGGATTGAGCGAACACATCCCCGGCCAACAAGGACAGCACCGCCCGTTCGATTTTCGGAGGCCGATTGGTCGAGACAAACAGCGACTGGAAAGCCGGCTGGTTGAATCGATGGATAAACCAGGAAAAGGTTTTGATGCCCCGGCGGACCATGCGCTCAAATTCCTGGAGGTGCGCGGCATATTCCGGCGACTTGCGGAGATAGGCGTCGACGACGGTGGCTCCCCGCGTGCCGCTATTGAGGGCCAGGTGGACACCGCTGGAGAAGACCGGGTCGATGAAGGCGAAGGCGTCGCCGACCATGAGATAGCCGTCGCCCGACATGGTGTCACGCCGATAAGAAAAATTCGCGGCGGCATAGGTTTGCGTCAGGGGCTTGGCCCGTTCCATGCGTTGAGCAATCGGAGGAGATTGTCGAAGGGTATCCAAAAGAAATTGATCGAGAGGGACGGTTCTCGACTTAATATAGTCCGGATGGCAGACGACTCCGACGCTGGTGGTGCCATCCTTGAAAGGAATCAGCCAACACCAGCCGTCATTCAACCAGCCGGCAGTGATATTGCCTTCATCCTTACCGGGAAGCCGTCCGACCCCCTCAAAGTGGCCGAAGATTGCCGCGCTACTATGTTGCTGGCTTCGGCGCTTGCCGCCGAGCTGGTTCGAGAGAAAAGTGTCCCGGCCGCTGGCATCGACGACAAATTTCGCTTCCCAGGTTCGTGGCCGGCCATCCCGATCTTCCGTGTGGACCAGCGAAGTCTGCCCGGAGCGAAAGTCGGCCCGCTGGGCTTTGACCCCTTCGTGGACCGTCACGCCTTTGGCGATCGCGTTCTTCAAGAGAATGGCATCGAACTCGGACCGCTTCACTTCGAACGCGTAGGGTTGGGATTCATCGAATGCTTTGGAAAAATAGAACATCTGCGAGCGCCCGTAGCGGTGCGAAATCATCTCGGCGCCGTACTTAATGATCCCGATCTGTTCAACTTGCGGGAGGACCCCCAATCGCTTCAGCACAGGGAGCGATTGAGGCAAGAGCGATTCGCCGATGTGGAATCGCGGGTGGGGATCTTTTTCCAGAATGTGCACATTCCAGCCCTGTTCAGCCAACAGGGTCGAGATGGTAGAGCCGGCCGGCCCGCCCCCGACCACCAGCACGTCACAGGTGATGAGCGTCTGTACAGATTCCGTAGTAGTGTGACCCAAGGAAGCACTCCTTCAGCGAGAGACGTATCGGCGCGGAGTATACCCAAGATACCAGTACGTTGCTAGGTTGCACGGCATGACTCGTGGGAACCTGATTCATTGTCTGTCCCTTGATGACATGCTAGGTTCAGCACATAATTTTT
>JACOEJ010000129.1 GCA_024998645.1 Nitrospira sp. | reverse complement strand
AGCCGGCCGCAGGCACCGCCCCCGACGACAACGGCCTCGTGGATCGCATGACAGGGCCGCACACGCGCAACCACCCACTTGAGCTGCCCGCCGAGAAAATCCGACAGCCCGACGGCGCCGGCCAGGAACGGGCTGCCGAGCAACGCTTCCCAACGCCGACGCATGATCCAATAACCCGCTGCACAGGCCACCGGCAGATAGAGCGTGCTCGTTGCGCTGAGGCGAAGGAAAAGATGGTCGAAGAATTCCGAGCGGCCGGCAAGGCCATTGATGGCAAGAAAGAGTGATTCGTCGAGACTCATGGAGGCTGACGATAAAGCGTCATTCGTCAGGCGTCAAGCGATCTTCACCTGGTTCTGAAATGGATGCGAACGGTCAGTTCGCCGTCAACCATCTCGTCGCCCTTCATCTGCGGATCGAACGTCCACTTACTCAGCGCGACAATACCGGCTGCGGTCAACTCGCGGTGTCTGGCGGGCTCCAGTACAACGACGGTCACCTTGGCATCTTTCGACACCAACACTCGCGCCTTCATCCAGTCGTCGAGTTCCTTGCCGTCGAGGGATGAGGGAATGCCCGGCCATGGAGTAGCCTTCGCCACCGGCCCCAGCTGCTGGTCCTTGTTCAGCGACAGACCGTGAACGTGCACCTCCGGCAGCTCAAGAATATCGTCGTGGTGATCCGTCTCATGCGTCGCCTCATCACCCGCCACCGCCCAAGCGGCAGCCGGGAGACAGAGAACTATGGCTATCGAGATTATTCCTACAATTTGCATAGCGTTCACATCCTATCCCAATCCCGCACGGATGCTCAAACGGGCCAGCCAACAAGGCCGCAGGCGACGGCAACACCGGAGGCGTAGCCTCTGGGCTACGTTGAGGATGTTGCCGAGCCGAGAACGCCGTTGGTGGCCCGTTTCAGCATCCGGTTAAAAGAACCACTGGCCGCGGAAGAAGAACGACCGCGGCATCCCCGCATGCGAGACGCCGAGTCCGATACTCCCTTCGCCGCGGTTGATGTAGTACTTCTGATCGAACAGATTGACCACGTCAAAGCCCAACAACATCTTCTGTCCTTCCCACGGCAAGGGAATGACATGAGTGATGGACGTATTGAAGACCGTATAGGACGGACTGTGCGTCGAGTTCGTCTTCGCCTGATCGTCGGCAGCTGTTCGCAAGCCCGACCCGAACAGCATCTGCCCACTTAGGGTCGTCCGCTCCTGCATGCGATAACTCAGCATCGCCGAACTCGTGACCATTTGCGTGTGGTCACAGAACACCCCACCCTTGGAATTGATGTCGTTGATCTCTTTCTGATCGAGCAGGAAGTGGCCGGATTGGAGGCCGTAGCCTTTGCACTGCCCCCAGGCTAAATTGGCGCGTGCGGTGAGATTCTCTCTTACCTGAAATTTCAACGACCCGTCGATGCCGCGCGACCAGCCCCGGTCAAAGGCAAAGTAATTCAACAGCGGCGTCGTACCGAACTGTCCGGCATCGGACAGGAAACGGGCGATCTTGTAATAGCCCGTCAGCTCGAACGTCGCCCAACTGGACAGGGCGTGATAGCTGCCCAGTTCAAAGTAATGTGCGCGTTCCGCCCGCGGCTGATTATTCGTGGTGTTCTCAGGCTGCGCGGTCGTCCCGGCGACATTCAGCTTCGCAAAGGAGATGGCTTCCAGATTCGGCGGAGTAAACATTCGCCCGTAGAAAGCATGGAACACGTTCGCCTGGTTGGCTTTGTAGGTCGCACCGAGGCGCGGACTGAGCTGCCCTTCATCCCGCTGATACTGCACGATATCGCCCCGTACGCCGAGATTGAACGTCCATTGATCGTTCGGCGTCCACTGATCCTGCACCCAGAATTCCTCCCGGTAGCCGATGAGGCGATTGTCGGCATTCACGTTCACCACGCCGGTCAACGCGTCGTCGAACGCGGTGATGCGGGTCTTGTTCACCGCCTGCGTGCGGTCGAGTTGGAAACCGGTCTTGATCAAGTGCTCTTTGCTGTAGACATAGGTGTAGTCGAGTCGCAGCCCGCCGGAATAGGCCATGCGGTCTTGATCGGCAGCCTGGGCGCCGGTGATCTCGGGCGAGTAGGCCAGCACATTGAAGGCGTCGGTCTTGAACGTCGCGCGCGTATGCCGGAAGTAGCCCGCCAGGCTGAAGAACTGGTTCGACGAGACATCGTGCCGCCAGACCATATGCCCATACTGGTTCTGCTCTTTCTGATTCTCGTCGATCGCCTGAGATGGCACCGCCCCATACCCCGGCCGCGCGGTCTGGAGGAGCGGAAGCGCCTGCCCACTCGGATCAAGGTCCAATCCCGGCCGCGTGGGGATCTGGTATTTCGCCACCGAGTTCAAGAACACCCAGGAGAAGGCGTTGGTATTGTCCCGCTGATAGTCGCCGCGGATGAAGGTTTGATTCCGTTCGCTCTGGCCGTGAAAGATGGAGTGGCCGAGCGTGGGCGGCTCGATGCCGCGATTCGTCGCCACGTGGCTATTGAGGATATAGAAGCGGAACTTCTCGCCGATCGTTCCCCCATATTCGAGCGAAGGATTCACGGTTTGGTTCGATCCCCCGAACATCTGGATGGATCCAAACGCCGGCTTCGTCCCGCTCTTGGTGGTGACATCTATGAGCGCGGCCGTCTTGTTCCCGACGTTCGCCTCCATACCACCGAGCACAATATCGGCCCGCTCCCAGGCCCGCGGCGAAATCACGTCAGAGAAGGTCGACGACACCGTTTCAGGAATCGGCACACCGTCGATGCGCAATTGCAGATTGGCATGGTCCTGCCGGATATGGACTTGCTTGAGCGACCCGTAGGCGGCGCTGGGGATCGTCAGCAGCACATCGTGGAGATCGTTGTTATTCCCCTTCGGCAACGATTCGATGTCTTTGCGGCTCACCGAATAGGTTTCGCTCGACGCCTTGTATTGGATCGGAGCCAGCGGCGAGACGACCTCCAGCGCAATCTCCCGGCTCTGCGAAAGCGTCAGCGTCACCGGCCCGGGTGTGTCGCGTCCGATCATCAGCACGACATATTCACTCCGAAACGTATCCTGCACCGCACTGACTGAATAGGTCCCCTGTACCGGAACGGATACCGCATACTCCCCGGCATCGTTCGACACCGCCGTTGCCACCACGTTGCCTTCTTGATCCTTCACCTCCACCACCACCTGCCCGACCCGCCGAAGGTCCTGATTCTGGACCGTCCCGCGAATGACGGTCTCGCCCTCTGCGGCAGAGGCGAAGGACTCACCCCAGACTCCACACCCGATGCAAACAATAAGAACGAAAGATACATACATCCACGCACGTCGCATGCATTCCTCCTGCACAGTCAACACATGAGTCAGGAATAGACCACGACCGACACCGTCAGACGCCGGATGCGATCCAAACTCGTTGAGCGAGAGGCTTAGCGACGCGGAGGGGCGCGGGAAGGATCGAACGAAGAAGGTTCAACGGACAGCAGAATCGATTCAGCAGGATGCTCGGCTAATCGAACCAACTCACCGACGGCCAGAATCGGCACGCCGTTATCCAGCGACCCCGCCGTATGGTGCTGAACCCACTGACAGAGGTCGGTATCGGAGTGTTCGTGGCCGTCGTGATCGGCGGCCGCCAGCTCATGGTGGACATCCTGCGCGACGGCAAACGGGGCCAGTCCGAGCAGGATAACGAGCATCACCAGTGAGAGACACCGGCGGAGCAGAGAGTGCGAATAGGGCGAACGGAACATTATCATAGAACCTAGCATACCCGAGATGCTCATCACGAAGGGCACAGAAAACCCGCGCCAAACTATCGAGAGGCCCCCACTCTTGTCAACCCATATAGACTTTTCCTTGTATTTTCGCATATCCTAACGAATCCCAAATCGATCTCTGCAGTTAACCTGAGTGGAAAAGGCCGCGATCCACTCGCGGACAGGTACCATGAACAGACCCATCGACAACCAACATGTCTTAGAAATCAACGCGCTCCCGTCCCCGCGCGCCATCAAGACGAAGCTTCCCATCACGGATGAGGCCGCGGCTCTCGTCGTCGAAACGCGTGACGCCATCCGTCGGATTCTCCATGGCCAGGATCGCGACAGACTGCTCGTCATCGTCGGTCCCTGCTCCATTCATGACCCCGAAGCCGCCTACGAATATGCCGCCAAGCTCAAGCCGGTGGCCGAAGCCCTGCGCGACCGCCTGCTGATCGTCATGCGCACCTACTTTGAAAAACCCCGCACGACCGTGGGCTGGAAGGGCCTCATCAACGATCCCCATCTGGACGGCACCTGTGACATCGCCACCGGCATGGAGCTGGCCCGTACCATCCTCTTGAAGATCAATCAGTCCGGTATGCCCTGCGCGACCGAACTGCTCGATCCGATCAGCCCGCAATATATCGCCGACCTGATCAGCTGGAGCGCCATCGGCGCCCGCACCACCGAAAGCCAAACCCATCGCGAGTTGGCCAGCGGCGTGTCGATGCCGGTCGGATTCAAGAACGGCACCGAAGGCAGCCTGCAAGTCGC
>JACOEJ010000024.1 GCA_024998645.1 Nitrospira sp. | reverse complement strand
TGGTCGGCATTTCAGCCGGAGCGAATGTCTTCGCCGCTCAAAAAGTCGCCGAAGAGCTTGGCCCGGGCAAGAATGTCGTGACCATTCTGTGCGACACCGGCGAGCGCTATATCAGCATCGAGAAGTATTTTAATATCTAAGCCATGGAATTTACTGAAGAGCAAATAAATCGATACAGCCGGCATATCCTCCTTCCTGAAGTCGGCGGGAAAGGCCAGAAGAAGATCGCCAAGGCGAAGATTCTTCTTGTCGGCGCCGGAGGATTGGGCTCACCGGCTGCCCTCTATTTAGCAGCAGCGGGCGTCGGCACCGTCGGCTTGATCGACAGCGACGTGGTGGACCTGACGAACTTGCAACGACAGATCCTCCACCACACGTCCGATGTGGGCCGCCCCAAAGTGGTGTCCGGAAAAGAAAAGATTCTCGCACTGAATCCCGATGTCATCGTGAAAACCTACGAGGAGCGCCTGACCGCCGGAAATGCGCTCAAGATTTTCAGTGAATACGATGTCATCATTGACGGTGTCGACAACTTCACGGCCAAGTTTCTGATCAACGATGCCTGCTTCTTTGCCGACAAACCGCTGATCCATGGCGGGATCCTTCGCTTCGACGGCCGTGTGACGACGATTGTGCCGAAGAAATCGGCCTGCTATCGTTGCGTGTTCAAGACCCCGCCGCCGGCCGGCCTGGTGGCTTCCTGTCAGGAAGCAGGCGTCATCGGCGTGTTGGCCGGGATTATCGGTACGATTCAAGCGACCGAAGCGTTGAAACTCATTCTTGGAATCGGACGACCGCTCACCGACCGGTTACTCGACTTCGACGCCAAAAAGACCCTGTTCCGGGAGATCAAAGTGAAGCGCAATCCACATTGCGCGCTCTGCGGTGACCATCCGACGATTACCGAGTTGTTTGATGATGGGGACCCGTTTGCCGGCTGTGCCGTTCGTCCGTAGCGTTTAACTTTTTACGTAATGGTGTCGCAATGACCAAAATGAAAGCCCTCGTGTGCCGGGAATGCGCGAAAGAGTACCCCACGAAAGCCATCCACGTCTGCGAGATGTGCTTCGGCCCTCTCGAAGTGAAGTACAACTACGAGGAGATCAAGAAGGCGATTTCGCGCAAGAAGATCCAAGAGGGTCCTCACAGCATGTGGCGGTATATCGATCTGCTTCCAGTCGAAGGCACGAACTTCGTCGGGCCCCATGCCGGATTGACGCCGCTGGTTCGCGCCAAGAATCTCGGCGCCTATCTCGGCCTCGATGAGCTGTACATCAAGAACGATACGGTCAATCATCCCACGCTCTCCTTCAAGGATCGCGTCGTGGCTGTCGCGCTGACGCGCGCCCGCGAGTTGGGGTTCGAAACCGTCGCCTGCGCCTCAACCGGCAATCTGGCAAATTCCGTGTCCGCCCATGCCGCAGCCGCCAATCTCCATTGCTATGTCTTCATCCCGGGAGACTTGGAAGCCGCGAAGGTGTTGGGCAACCTCATCTATAAACCCCATGTGGTCGAGGTCGAAGGCAACTACGACGATGTGAACCGGCTCTGCAGCGAAATCGCCGGCGAACATGGCTGGGGCTTCGTAAACATCAACATCCGCCCCTACTATGCCGAAGGATCCAAAACGCTCGCATACGAAACGGTTGAGCAGCTCGGCTGGAAAACGCCGGACCAGGTCGTCATTCCTATGGCCTCTGGTTCCCTCCTGACCAAGATCTGGAAGGGCCTGCACGAAATGAAATACGTGGGGCTCATCGACGAGGTCCACACGAAGCTCAACGGCGCCCAGGCGGAAGGCTGCTCCCCGATTTCCACCGCCTTCAAAGCGGGACGCGATTTCTTCAAACCGGTGAAGCCGAAAACCATCGCCAAGTCGCTGGCCATCGGCAACCCGGCCGACGGCTACTACGCGCTGAAGGCGACCGCCGAGAGCAAAGGCGCTATGGAGATGGTGACCGACGAAGAAGTAGTAGACGGGATCAAGCTGCTCGCACAGACCGAAGGTATTTTCGCAGAAACTGCCGGCGGAGTAACCATCGGCGTGCTGAAGAAACTGGTCAAGCAGGGTGTGATCAAGAAGAGCGAAGTGACAGTCGCCTACATCACGGGGAACGGATTGAAGACGCAGGAAGCGGTCATCGATGCCGTCGGACGGCCGACCCGCATTCAACCGAGCCTCGTGGCCTTTGAAAAAACCTTTAAGCTGGGAAAGAACGGTGGTGGTGACGCATGATTAAAGTCCGCATTCCCACTCCCCTCCGGCCGCTGACGAAGAACCAGGGGGAAGTTGAAACGACAGCCGGCAGCATCACGAACATGATCGAGTCGCTGAACAGCGCGCATCCCGGGATCAAGGACCGCCTCTGCGATGAGTCCGGCGAATTACGCCGCTTCGTGAACATCTATGTCAACGAGGAAGACATCCGGTTCCTCAAGGGCAAAGAGACCATGCTCAAAGATGGCGATGAAGTCTCCATTGTGCCCGCGATTGCAGGAGGCTAACCATGTCACACTTACGCTTTCATGTGCGGTTTCCTGAAGACAAGGTCAAAGAACCGATCATTTACCAGATCGGCCGCGAATACAATATCGTCACCAACGTACGCCGGGCCGATGTGCGTGAAACCACCGGCTGGGTCGATGTAGAGTTATCAGGCGAAATCGCCGAGATCGAACGGGCCCTCGACGGGCTTCGCAAGAAAGGCTGCGTCGTCGATCCCATCGAATTGAACGTGGTGGAATAAGGAAAGCGGCTTTCGACAATCGGCATTACATCATGGAACTTACAGAACTTCAGATTCAACGTTATAGCCGTCACATCATCCTGAATGAAGTGGGCGGCAAAGGACAGAAGAAGCTCTCGCAAGCGAAAATCTTGCTGATCGGGGCAGGAGGTCTCGGATCACCGGCCGGGCTCTATCTGGCGGCTGCGGGTATCGGCACGATCGGATTGGTCGACGGCGATGTCGTCGATCTCTCCAATCTCCAACGGCAGATCATGCATTCGACAGCCACGGTCGGAATGCCGAAGGTCGAATCCGGCAAGAAGACGCTGACGGCGATCAACCCTGAGATTACGGTCAACGCCTATCACCAGTTGGTCGATGCCGACAACATTCTGCCGCTCATCTCGCAATACGACATCGTGCTCGACGGATCGGATAATTTCTCGACCCGGTTCCTGGTGAACGATGCCTGCTTCTTCGCCAAGAAGACGCTCATCTCGGCAAGCATGTTCCGGTTTGAGGGTCAGCTCACGACCATCAAGCCACACGCAGGCTATCCCTGCTACCGCTGCCTCTATCCGGAGCCGCCTCCGGCTGGACTCGTCCCGAACTGCCAGGAAGCCGGGGTACTGGGCGTGCTCGCCGGCACGATGGGGATCTTGCAGGCATCCGAAGCCATCAAGGAAGTGCTGGGTATCGGCGAAACCATCGCCGACAAACTCGTGATCTACGACGCGCTCGACATGAAGTTCCGCAAGGTCAGCCGGCCGAAAGATCCGGCCTGCCCGCTCTGCGGACCCAATCCGAAAATCAAAGATCTCAATCTGGACTACGCAGTCAGCTGCACCATTTAATATCGTGTCTGATCTGATCATTCCCCAGTCCATTCTCGATGACATGGTTGCCCATGCGAAGGAGCTCGCCCCGTACGAATGCTGCGGGCTCCTCGCCGGGACAGATCAAACTGTCACCAAGATTTATCGCATCAAGAATGTCGTCGCTCTGGAAGGTGCCCAACAACTTGCCTCATTCGATCCGGCAAAAGTCGCGCATCTGGAACGATTGAGTCCGGCTGAACGGGCCGAGATCGCTTTTGTGATGGATGCCCAGGACCTGGCCCTCGCGCAGAAAGATATGCGGCGCAACAACCACACTCTTCAAGTCGTCTACCATTCGCATCCGCACGATCCGGCCCGCCCTTCGGTCACAGACATCAAGATCGCCACCGACTACGAAGATTACTGGGGCAAGATCAATCTCCCCGTCCCCGCCTATCTCCTCATTTCCTTGATGCACCAGACGCCCGACATCCGCGCCTACTGGATCAAAGGCGGCGTGGTGTCCCCGGCTCAGATCGCCGCACGGTAGTTCACACGCGTCAACCCCGCTCGGAATTTCATATTTCCCTTCTTCCATTTTCAATGCGATAATGCCGTTATCATCGGCCTCTTTAGAAGGAGCGATCCCTATGGCATTCATCCATAAGATTCTTCTCGCCGCCGCGTCTATTCTCCTCATCACCGGTCAGAGCGGGGCCGAAGACAAGAGCTACTACAGCCCGGTCATTACTATCGACACAGAAAACCATCGTGTGCTGATTTCCAAACTCGGCGGGGTATTCTATATCGACGTCCCGGAGGTCGCGCGGCCCCATATGGAGAAGCTGCCGGTTTCCGGCCTGGTCGATTTCGTCGTGGAAATGCGCGGCGAAGGAGAGATGCCCGTGATCAAAACATGGAAGGTGAAATCAGGCGAATCCACCTGCATGTTCTTCAATGGGAAAGAGTGCAAGTAACGAGGACCCGCTATACCGAGCTGCCTACTCCGAGCTGCCGAGCATATCGTCAATCAACGGGCGATTGATGTCGGTGCAGCCCAGGCAGATGGTATCGAACAGGGACTCGTGGTCTGCGACAAAATTCCTCGCGTCCGGCAGCTTCTCGGCGTACACCTGATCGTAACAGGTCTCACAGAGCATCATGAGCCCCCGCGAGACGGAGACGGTTTTCCGGCCTGCGCTTCCCGCCATAACTACACCGATCCCTTCTGTCGTGCGATCCAAAAGTCTTCCGGTTCCAGATCGATGCCGCAGGTCGCGCATTCATACACCGACTGCCCTTCCGGCAATTGGATTTCCGTGCGAATAATGCGGCCTCGACACACATGATAGAACCGCCCCCTGGCGTCCTCATCATCCAGCGGATCACTCTCGTATATCAGCACCATAGTTGTATGACGTCCTTGTGATTCGTGAGGGGAAGTATACTGACCGGCGATCGATGGCCGCAACCATCCCATGGCCCATCCGCATTACACCTGAAACTGCGCCTCGTACAGGCGTGAGTAGACACCTCCGCGAGTGATCAAGACCTCATGCGTGCCCTCTTCGACCACCCGCCCGTGCTCGACCACGATGATACGATCGACCTCATTGATGGTCGACAGCCGGTGTGCGATGATGATCGTGGTCCGGCCTTTGGTGAGTTCATTCAAGGCCTCACGGATCTTGACCTCGGTCTCCGTGTCGATATTGGAGGTGGCCTCATCGAACATCACGATCGGAGGATCTTTGAGCAGGACACGCGCAATCGACACCCGCTGCCGCTGCCCGACCGATAGTTTCACGCCACGCTCCCCGATCCACGTATCGTACCCTTCAGGAAGTTTCACGATGAACTCATGGGCGCGGGCTGCCTTGGCCGCGGCTTCAATGGCGTCCTGCCCTGCCGAGAGATCGCCGTAGAGAATGTTTTCTCTGACGGTGCCGTTGAAGAGAAAGGGCTCTTGCTGCACGAGGCCGATCTGGTTCCGCAGAAAGGCCAGCGGCACCCGCCGGATATCCATCCCATCGATCGTAATCGACCCGCCGGTGACATCGTAGAATCGGTTCAGCAACTTCAGCGTGGTGCTCTTTCCTGCTCCGCTGGGACCCACCAGCGCGACCCGTTCGCCGGCCCGTACGGTAATACTGACATCCTTGAGAATCGGCGCATCGTTGCGATAGTGAAATTGCACATGATCGAAGGCCACGGCCCCGGTAAAGCGGGCCACCGGCGCCTGGATACCCGGTTCGTCCCGCACATCCGGCACGGTATCGAGGACGTCGAAGACCCGTTCGCTCGCCGCCAGCGCGTGCTGCAACATGTGGTTGACGGAATGGATCTGGTTGATCGGCACATAGAACAGGGCCAGATACGACGTGAACATGACCAACTCACCGACCGACAGGTGCCTGGCCAGCACCTCGGCCGTCCCGAACCACAAGACCAGTGCGCCGCCAAGGCTCCCGATCAACATCATACCCGGCGAGTAGAACGACCAGAGATACATGGCCTTTAAGGTATCTTTCCGGCACTGATCGCTCTTCCGGCCGAATCGATCCTGCTCATAGGGTTGACGGTTGAATCCCATCGTTTCCCGAATACCGGCCAGGGAATCTTGCAGTAACGCATTCAGTTCTGCCGCGCCCTTCCGAATCTCACGATAATACCCGTGGACGCGCTTCGTGAAGAGCGCCGCCCCTATGATCAAAATCGGGATCGGCAACAGCGCCAACAGGGCCAGCTTCCAGTTAAGCCAGAATAAGACCACCATAATCCCGATCAGGGTCAATCCGGCGGTAATGATTTCCTCAAGTCCGTCGACGAAGATCCGCTGCATATGCTCGGTATCGTTCAAGACCCGCGACATGATCTCACCGGTCGGACGATTTTCAAAAAAGCTGATGGAGAGGCGCTGCAAAGCCGCAAACACCTGCACGTGCAAATCGTGCACGACCTGCTGCTCCAAGGAATTGTTGAGCCGGATGCGCATCGAGCTGCAGAGATTACGCATGAGGTAGGATCCGGCCAGCCCCACGAATACCCAGGTCAGGAGGTCGACCCGGTTTGCCTGAATGACGTCGTCGATCAGAATCTTGATGAGCCACGGGGGAACGAGTTCGAATGCCGTCGTCAGACCGGCAAAAAGGAACGTCCCCAGCACCATAAGGCGATAGGGCCGGAGATACTGAAGCACACGAAGCAGGGTTTTCACAGGGGCAGGTTACATCCCGACCCGTCAGATGACGGCGGCAGGATCTTTCTTCCAATACTGGTCGAATTCGGCAAGCTGCGTCAGTGTCGACATATCCGTCATTCGGTCAAGGAACAGTCTCCCGATCAAATGATCCATCTCATGCTGAATACACACGGCAAACAGGCCGGTCGCCTCGAAATCAAGCGCCTTACCCTGTCGATCCAACGCCGTCACGCGGATTAATGAGGGACGGGTGACTTTCCCCCGTAAACCATCCACGCTCAAGCACCCTTCCCAATTTTCCACTTGCTGGGGTCCGTAGAACGCGATCGACGGATTAATTAACACCGTTTCAGGAAAGTCCCCCTCGCAGGCCATCACTACCAACTGCACAGATCGGGACACTTGCGGCGCGGCCAACCCGATACCGGGCTCGTCGTACATGGTCTCCAACATGTCGTCGATCAGGCGTTGAATGTCGACCGATTTGATCTGGCGAGGCCCAATGGGGTCCGCCTGTCGACGCAGAACGGGATTACCAAGTTTCGCTATTTTTAGAATCGCCATACGTATGAAACTCACTCTCTACAAAGCCGGCACTGTATTATCCTGGATAGGTAACACAGGCCGGATTTGGCGTGCAACCCACCTGTCTCGGAACCTGGCGATCAGGAAGTCTTCCCGGAACGGCGTGGTTCAGGGATCTCGAAGGCATCCTTATTCGAAGCCCACCACTCTACCCACTCGCTCACCCAGGCCTGCCGATCCTGTTTCGTCGACGCATCCCAATCGTGAAACTCGGTTTCGTGACGGGTGACGATCCAGAGGGAATGCAACGCCGACATCGCTACGAATCGTTCGTCGTCGGTGATCATGGGGATCAGCGTGGGGATCACCGCTTTGAGTCTGACATACCGGGATTCAAACGCCGCCGCTTTCCGGACGGAGGGATTCTGATCCTTGGACATCACCTCGATCGCCTCAGGTGTCTTCGCCGCATCGAGCCGGATCGCCACACGCAGGGCATGTTCGCGGACGCGAGGAAGTTCATTCGGATCTTTGGCGGTCTGGAGAAGCGCCGGCACCCCGGACACCCCTTTCATCATCGACAGCGTCTCGATCGTATTGTAGCGAATTCTGGGGCTCGGCATCGTCAGCCCTTTGACCAACGCCGGAACAGACGGCTCTCCCAAATGCACGAACTCCCCCATGGCCCAAAACTCCTGTTTTCCTTCCAGCAGGGGAAGCAGCGCTTCAGCCCGGGTCATTTCCTCCGGAGTGAGCGGATTCGTGTTCGGCGGCACTGACACATCGGGCACATCCTGTTGCTTCGGCGGCGCCTCATAGGGAATTTGGACGAGCACAACAGGATTCCGCTCACCCGCCCACAAGTCCGCCGACAATCCGGCGCCAATGGCCAGGGCACACACACCAACGGTCGTCACCATAAATCTGCTCATCGTCACAAGTCTCCTCCTCAAGTCGTTACGATTGTGCTTGCTCGTCGATTCCTGCCCGGCGATGGGCGAGCTCATATAATACCGGCAACACGACCAAAATCAAAAAGGCCGCCGTCAACATGCCGCCGACCACCACGCGGGCCAGCGGCTTTTGTGCTTGTGATCCGATACCCGTCGCCAACGCCGCCGGCAACAACCCGATGGCTGCTCCCAACGTCGCCATGAGGATCGGCCGCATTTGCACATCGGCACCCTTCCGGACAGCCTCACGAAGACTCAGCCCCGCTTTTCGAAATTCTTCGATTCGTGAAATCAGCAGCACCCCGCCGAGGATGGCCACACCCAATGTCGAGATGACGCCGACGGCCGCTGAAATACTGAAATGCGTATCGGTGAGGACCAGCGACAACACCCCGCCGACCAATGCGAACGGGACCGTCGCCAAAACCAGCAACGCGTTCTTGAGCGAATTGAACGTCGTGTAGAGGAGGAACAAAATAATCACCAGGCTGACCGGCACGACCTTCGCGAGCCGATGCTGCTCATCCTTCAATTGATCGTATTGCCCGGCCCACTCCATGCGATAGCGCTCCGGCAGGACGATCTGCTTGGCCATCAACGCCTGCGCCTCTTCCACCGTACTCTGGAGATCACGATCCCGCACACTGAACTTGATCGGGATATAGCGCTCATTATTCTCTCGATAGATAATAAAGGCCCCCGTTTGCGTCGTGATGCTCGCCACCTGCTTGAGGGGAACTCTGACCCCGTCCGGCGTGCTTACGAGAATGTTTCCGATGGCATCCACATCCTGCCGATACTCCGGAAGGAATCGGACCACGAGATCAAAGCGCCGCTCGCCTTCATACACTTGCGTCAGGGCCTGGCCCCCGACGGCTGCCTGCACCACCGCGTTCACGTCCGCCACCTGCAATCCGTAACGCGCGCTCGCTTCGCGATCCACTTGAATCAGCAGATTCGGCTGGCCGACCAGGCGAAAGATCCCCAGATCTTTGACGCCTCGCACCCCTTGCATCACTCGCTCGATCTCTCCAGCCGTGGTCTCCATCGTCTTGAGGTCGGTCCCGAATAACTTGATCGAGTTTTCACCTTTGACACCGGACATGGCCTCTTCGACGTTATCCTGAATGACCTGTGAGAAATTGAAGATGACGCCGGGAATATCTTTCAGTCGTCCCTCGATTTCCCCGATAAGCTGATCCTTACTGAGCCCCTGTCTCCACTCTTTCTGGGGTTTCAGGTTCGCCAGAAACTCGGCGTTGAAGAAACTCGTCGGATCGGTCCCGTCGTCCGGCCGACCGAGTTGAGACACGATCGTGGACACTTCCGGAGAATCCCTGAACATGCGGCGAATGTCGCTGGTCAACCGGGCGGCTTGATCGAAAGAAATATCCACAGGCATCGTCGCGCGCACCCAAAGATTGCCTTCCTCCAGCGCGGGCATAAATTCCCCGCCAAGGAATTGAAGCGCCACCCCCGTGACGAGCAGCGATCCGCCGGCAAACCCTAATACAGTGATGCGATGCCCTAACGCCCAGTCCAGCGTCGTCGAATAGGCCCGGCGAATCCCGCGTACGACGATCGTATCGTCTTCACTGATCTTTCCTTTCAAGAGGAACGAGCAGAGCACGGGCGCCAGGGTAAACGCCATCAGAAGGGCACCCACGAGCGCAAACCCATACGTGATCGACATCGGCGCAAAGATTTTCCCCGGCACGCCCGTCATGGTAAAGAGCGGGATAAACGCGACGACAATAATCGTCGTCGAGTAGAAGATCGGCTGTCCGACCTGGCGAGCGGCGCGCACGATCTGTTGATGCACCGTCAGGCCCGGCGTCTTCGAATGCGCCAGGTTGAAGAAAATACTTTCGACCATAATCAGGGTGGCATCGACGATGATGCCAAAGTCGATCGACCCCAGCGAAATCAGGTTAGCTGATTCACCGATCAGAATCATCATCGTGAAGGTGAACAGCAGCGACATCGGAATCGTCAGAGCAACGATGAATGCCGCCCGGAAGTGCCCCAGAAACACGACGAGGATAATGAAGACCAGCACCATCCCGCTGATTAAAATATCCAGCACCGTTTCCACGGTCGTATGGATCAGCTTGGTCCGATCGTAGAACGTCCTAATCTTCACCCCTTCCGGCAGCTTCCAGCCGTTCAGGTCTTCGACTTTTGCGCGCACCTTATCCAAGACCGAGAGCGCCTTATAGCCGCGTTGCAGGAGGACAACCCCCTCGACCACATCGTCACGGTCATCGATGCCGACTTTCCCCAGCCGTACTTGATGGCCGACCGAAACCTTGCCCAACGTATTCACAAAGATGGGCGTCCCGTCTTTTTCCGCCACCACCACATTCTCAATGTCTTCCAGACGATTGATCAGGCCCAGCCCGCGGATGTTGTAGTTCTGGGCCCCGATCGTCAGATAGTTTCCACCAACGTTGGCATTGCTGTTCGTGAGCGCCGTCATGACCTGAGACAAGCTCACGCCGTAACTGATGAGCTTCCCCGGATCTATATCGACGTGAAACTCTTTCGTCGTCCCTCCGAATGCGGTCACATCGATGACACCGGGCACACGCCGGAATTCGCGCCGAACCTGCCAATCCTGGATCGTCTTCACCGTCGTGAGATCGGATTTTTCGCCGGTGAGTTCATAGCGGTAGATTTCCGCGATGGCCCACCAGGGCGAGAGCGTCGGATCAGCGCCTTTCGGAAGCTGCACGGTTCCCAGGCGGTTCAAAACCTCCTGCCGGTCCCGGAACATGTCCGTCCCGAAATCAAAATAGACTTTGATATCGCTGAGACCAAAAATTGAGAGGGAGCGGATATCGGTCAAACCCGGCATCCCGTTCAGAGCGACTTCAATGGGGATGGTGATCTGTCGCTCCATCTCTTCCGACGACCATCCGGGATACTGGGTGATCAGCTCCACCATCGGAGGCGACGGATCGGGATAGGCGACAATGTCGAGGAGATGGAAGGCATAGAGCCCTCCAAAGAGCAGCATGAAGCCGAGCGCACACAGCAAGAAGCGTTGTACAAGCGAAATTTCAACGAGCCGCGCGATCATCGGAAGAATTGACCCGGAGAGACAAGGGCAGGCAGGATTTGCACTCGGTTAGCAGGCAGGCACCTCAGGATGCTCAAAAAGGCCACCGTTCTCACCCGCCCAACCCCGGCGCGCCAAGACGCGCCGTTCCACGGGCAAGACCGCAGCCAGTGAAGAGCGAGGAGGTACATACCAAGCTTCGCTTGAACCGCTCGCTTCGGTCACTTGCGAGCGGAGAGGTACTTAGCCTCCAGTGGCTTCCATACGTCGAGCCTCTGAGCGCCGCGAGAACGCCGCTGGCGGGCTTTTTCAGCATCCTGTTAGGTCCCTTTGACTTCTTGGCCCTTAATCAGGACGGCTCCCCTGATCACGATTCGCTGGCCCCGGGTCAACCCTTCCAAAATACGCACCTGATCAGAGGAAATATTCGAAACCTTGACCTCGCGTTTCACATAGCGGTTCGGCTCTTCCACGACATAGACGAATTGTTTTCCGTCCGATTCCAGCACGGCTTCACGGGGAACCGCAATAAACGGCGTGGCATCGCCGACATTGAGATGGAGCCGGGCAAACATCTCCGGCTTCAGCTTATGCGGATCGTTGTTCACCCAGGCCCGGACTTTGATCGTGCGGGTAGCCGGATCGACGACATCACCAATGGCAGCCACCGTGGCGGGAAAATCGACACCGGGGTAGGCTTCCACCGTGACCATGGCAAACTGCCCTTCCCTGACGAGGGCCAGGTCACGTTCATACAAATCGGCGAGCACCTGCAACATATCCAGGTCCGCCACGGTAAACAGCACTTGCGACGGATCGCCGCCGACCGACTGGCCCGGCGTCACCGCCCGCTCGACGACGATCCCGGTCAGCGGGCTCTTCATCTCAAATCGTGAGGTAATTTTCTGTTTATCCAGCGGTTTTGTCAGCTCATCGGCCGGGACACGCAGAGACAGCAGCCGCTCTTTCGCCCGACGGAATTCCGCCCGGGCTTTGACGAGTTCATTCTCGGCCTGTTTCAAGTCCTTCAGCGGCATCGCCTTGTTTTCGTACAAGTCTTTCGCCAGATCATGCGCGCGGGTGGCGTATTGCAGATCGGAGTCTTCCTTCACATACTCCGAATAGGCCTGGGCAATGTCCGGGCTGTCGACGATCAGCAGGACGTCGCCCACCTTCACACGATCCCCGAGATGCGCCCGCACCTCGACCACCCGTCCCTGCAACGGCGAGGAAATCTTGGAATAGCGATCTTCCCCGTAGGCCACTTTTCCCGACAGGATCAGCGCCTGGTGTGATGGACTGAATTCCACCACGGCCGTTTCGACCCGCGGTTGCGATGGTGCGGCAGCCGGGGCTGTCTTCGCCAGAGGAGCCGTCACGGAATCAGATGGCGAGGGTTGGTCGGATTTCCCACAACCCGAGATGAGGAGGAACGCCATCGTGATTGCCAGCGGAGCCATGTGAGCGCTCATAACGAAATCTCCTGCCCCACCGCACTCTCAAGTTGAATGACGTTGCGTTGATAGTTGAACAGGGCCTCGAAATAGTTCTGTTGAATCGTTCTGGAAGTCCGGGCCGCATCGAGTAAATCCAGGATCGTCGCCCCGCCCCGCTCGTAGGCCCGCTCGACGATCGTAAAGGTCGACCGGGCATCGTCCAATACCCCGCCAAGGAACGCTTCGACCAGCCGGCGGCTTTGGAGCAGATTCCGATAGGCGACATCCACCTCGTTTTCGACCTGGTTGAGCGTTTTGCTCAGATCCGCCTCGGCAGACTGCACCGCCACCTCTGCCTGCATGATACCGCCCTGATTACGATTGAACAATGGCAGCGGCAGGCCTAGATTGAGTGCCACCTGGCCTTGATTGTCGGGGCCCTTCGAGCCCTGGACCGCATAGCCTCCGCCTACCGTCACATCCGGAATCCGATAGGCCTTGGCCAGTTTCAAATCGGCTTCGCGTTGCGACATGATGAACCGCTTGGATCGCACATCGGGCCGTGCGTCGAGCGCCACGGTCCTGAGCCGGTTAATGTCGGGATCAATCCGCTTGTAGTCGAACTCCGAAGTCAATTCGAGCCCCGTCGCCGGCGACACCCGGAGCAGTTGCCGAAGATCCCCGCGAGCGCTGTCGCCTTCTTGAATGGACTGGATGACCTGGGACTGAAAGTCGATGAACTGCAGCCGGATCCGGATCAAATCGACTTCAGCGATATAGCCCTTCTTGAAGCGGATGGTATTGATATCAAGGATGCGTGAAAAGCGATCCCGATTCTCCTCGGCCAGGGCCAGCCGTCGCTGCGCCAGTTGGGTGCGGTTATACGCGTCTTTTACCGTAAAGGTGAGCTGCCG
Source organism: Nitrospira sp. (assembly GCA_024998645.1). GTDB lineage: Bacteria > Nitrospirota > Nitrospiria > Nitrospirales > Nitrospiraceae > Nitrospira_D. Next base: position 25,467 of record JACOEJ010000024.1, on the reverse strand, counting down.
TACCGCATCTTCGAAGGCGGCCTCAACAGACTGGGTGCCGAACCCGGCGCTTTCAATGCGGTACCCGCGCTTGCCGGCCAGTTCGAACAATTGCTGGACCTGCCCGAATAACTGACCGCTGTTCCCGATGTTCCGGCCCTGGGTATAGGCGCTGAGTGTGCCGATAGACACGGTGGGATTAGGAAACAGCCTGGCGGTAATCTGCTGTCCCTTCGCCGATTCAATCCCGAACTTGGCCATGAGCAGATCGAGATTCTGGCGTAGGAACAGTGCGACGGCGTCATCAAGGCTCAGCCGCAAGGTCGCCGCAGCAGGAGCAACCGTAGAAGTTTTTGCCGGAAGATCGGTTGCGGCCGACGCCGGGAGCGAAAATCCCATTGCCACCGCTGCCCAGAAGACAACTATGCCGAAGCGGCGACGGAATTGCGCCGGCGCCGTAGAAAACCCATATTGAACCGATCCGTATCTGCCCACGTCCCCACACATGTCCGGTGAGTTGCAGCGAGAGGATGAATCCGGAAGAAAGACAACCACATTATACTGATTTCTTCAGCACTTGCAAAGCGATCCCGATATCCGGCTACTGTATTTTGAGTTCTGTCCAGGCCCGATCGTAGGTCCGCATCGCCTTTCCCACATCCCCCATCCACTCCATCCGTGGAATCAGCTCGGCCGGAGGATACACGGCAGGATTTTCAAGAATGTCCTTTCTAATCCAGACACGCGATTCCCGGTTGGATGCGGCAAAAAGCAGTCGCTCGGAGGTGCGTGCCGCCACGCGCGCATCGATTAAAAAATTGATGAACTGCATAGCCAACGCCTTATTCGGTGACGTCCGAAGGACCACGAGGCAATCCGCCCAGATCGTCCCCCCTTCCTTGGGAACCACATAGCGAACCGACGGGCGATCGCGCATAGCCCGCGCGACCTGCCCTCCCCACCCTTGCGCCAGAACCACGTCACCGGAGGCTAACAGCTGATCGTAGTGTTCACTCGCATAGGTTTTCACCAGCGGTTTCTGGGCGATCAGCTTTTGCTTGGCGGCTTCAATCATCGTGGGATCGGTGGTATTCATCGATTGTCCCATCGAACGCAGGACGGCCCCGAAGACCTCCCGCTGATCGTTCAGCATACTGATTCTGCCGCGATAGCGGCTATCCCACAGAATGTCCCAACTGTCCGGCGGCGGCATCACCACTGCCGAATCGTAGCCGATTCCCACCGTACCCCAGAGATACGGCACGGCATACCGATGCGTCGGGTCGAATGCAGGATGTTGGAGATGCGGCTCAAGCGCCTTCAGATTCGGCAATGCGGCAGGGTCCAGCTCGGCCAGCATCCCTTGAGCAGCCATGATCGACACCATGAAATCAGAGGGAACCGCGACGTCGTATCCGGAAGCCCCGCCCTGAAGCTTGGCCAGCAACTCTTCGTTACTGCTGAACGTATCAACGACAACACGTGCGCCCTGCGCCTGCTCAAACTCATGAATCAATTCCGGGCTGACATAGTCCGACCAGGTGAAATAGTGCAGCGTCGCCATCGCACCGGTGCCGCCCTGTGATGTGGTCTCTCGCCCCCGGTCACACCCATTCCAGAGAAGAACGGAAATCGCAGCCAGCCCTAGAAGCCTGACAAGATTTCTGGAGACAACCATAGGCCTATTACCGCCGTTGAAATACAAAAGAGAGACCGACGAGCCCCATGGAGGCCAGAACCAGCACGGAAGACAGGGCATTGATCTCCGGAGAAAGCCCCGACTTGATCATGGAATACACCCGGAGCGGCAAAGTGGTGGCGCCGGGGCCGGCGACAAAGAACGTGACAATGAAGTCGTCGAGCGAAACCGTGAAGGCCAGGAGCGCAGCCCCCAGCACAGCCGGACGGACCAGGGGCCAGGTCACCCGGTAAAACGTCTGCCACGCCGACGCACCGAGATCACTCGCCGCCTCCTCCAATCGCGGATCGAGCTTCTGCAGCCTGGCTCGCACCATTACAATGACAACAGGCAGATTGAACGCGGCATGACCGACGACGACTGTGGCCAGACTCAGCGGCCATTGAATCATCACGAAGAACAGCAACAGCGCCACACCCATCATCACTTCAGGCAGCACCAGCGGCAGCAAAAAGATCGTGTCCAGCGCCTGCCTGCCACGCCCTCTGAGGCGCTCCAATCCCATCGCGGCCGGTACACCGAGCAGCACCACAAGACTCGTGGACAGCGCCGCAACCCAGAGCGAATTCGCCGCAGCAGCCAATAGGGCTTCGTCATGCCACAGTACCCCGTACCAGTGCCACGAAAATCCCTGCCACGTCGCCGACAGACGTGACGCATTGAATGAGAACACCACCAGGACAATGATCGGGAGGTACAGAAATGCCATGCCGAATCCGCTGATGCCCCGCAGCCAGATTCCCTGTCCTCTCATTGCTCGCCTCGCTCGCGGGTCTGCGGCACTTGCGCCGTGAAGTACCACAGCAGGCTGCTCATCACAATGAGCATGAGCAGGATGGACAACGCCGAGCCCAGCGGCCAGTCCCGCGCGACCAGATACTCATGCTGAATCAGATTCCCGATCATCATGCTGCGCGCGCCGCCGAGCAGATCCGGCGTCAGGTACGCGCCCAGCGAGGGGATAAACACCAGCACACAGCCGGCAATGATGCCGGGCTTCGTCAGCGGAATCAGCACCCGACGAAACAGCGACCACCGGTCCGCATAGAGATCCCAGGCCGCTTCGATCAAGGCCGGGTCAATCCGTTCAATGGCCGCATAGAGCGGCAAGACCATGAACGGCAGATACCCGTAGACCAGTCCCAGAAGCACCGCCTGATTGGAATAGAGCAGGTCGAGCGGAGTCGAGATCAGATGCAGTTGCATGAGCACGGTATTCAGCAGCCCTTCGGTCCGCAGAATAAAGATCCAGGCATAGGTCCGCACCAGGAAGTTCGTCCAGAACGGAATCATGATGAAGATCAGCCACAGAGCCTGCCGCCGCGGCGGCAGCCGGGCGATGTAGTAGGCCAGGGGAAATCCCAGCGCGAGGCATATCCCGGTGGTCACCCCGGCCAGCAACAGCGATTGCCCGAAGATCCGCCCGTAGAGGGGATGCAGCAGGTCGCGATAGTTGTCCAGACTGAACTCCCACAGGACCCCCCCGTAGGTGCCGCGCGTGGCAAGGCTCACCGCCAGAACGACGGCCATCGGGAGCAGACAGAAGACGGTGGTCCACAGCAGACCGGGACCGAGCAGCCGCCAACCCCGAAAGCGGGAGTCAAGACCGGCCTCAGTCTCTTTTGAAGATGACCATGGATTCATGTCAGGGGGATCACCACTCCATCAGCTGAATTCCACTGCAGCGAGACGGGCGCCCCGACCGCAACCGGGCGACTCCCTGATGCGGCATTGGAGGCATGAATGGTCCAGCGCACCGACGGTCCGATCCGCACGACCCCCTGCCATTCGCTGCCGATATAGCGCATGGTCTCGACCACGCCCTGCAGACAATTCGCCCCGCCATCCGCGACATGGCCCGGCGTGATGCGAATGCGTTCAGGTCTCACCGTCATCACGACCGGAATACCGGATTGAAGACCGGCAGGAACCGCTACGCGAATCCCCCGCGATGGGGAGACGTCGCTCGGCATGAGAGTCCCCTCGCCGGCTTGAACATCGGCCAAAGTACCGGAAATCTCATTGCTCACTCCAACAAATCGCGCCACAAACAGATTCTCCGGCCGCTCGTAGAGGTCCTCCGGCCGACCCACTTGCATCACCCGCCCCTGCTGCATAACCGCCAGCCGGTCGGACAACGCCAATGCCTCTTCCTGATGATGCGTCACACACACAAACGTAAGCCCCACTTGTGCCTGAATGGTTTTGAGCTCGGTTTGCATTTGTTGCCGGAGCTGCTGATCCAGCGCGGCCAGGGGCTCATCCAGCAAGACGACCGCAGGCCGGTTGACCAGCGCCCGGGCGAGCGCCACCCGTTGCTGTTCGCCGCCTGAGAGCTGACCGGGCAAACGGTCCCGCTTATCGCTTAACCGGACCAGTTCCAGCGTGGCTCCAACTCGCTCGACGATCTCGCCGTGCGGCACGCGTTGCATTTCGAGGCCGAAGGCGACGTTTTCTGCGACCGTCATGTGCGGGAAGAGTGCGTAGGATTGAAAGACCAGATTCACCGGCCGTCGATTCGGCGGAACCCCCGCCATCGACCGGCCGTCGATGAGAATGTCGCCGGCATCGGGCGTTTCGAACCCTGCGAGCATTCTGAGCAGTGAGGTCTTCCCGGCCCCGCTGGGGCCGAGGAGTGAAAAGAATTCCCCGCGGCTGATCTGCAGGGACACATGATCGACGGCGAGCGTCGCACCGTGGCGCTTGACCAGGGCTCGAATATCGATGCTCAGGTCAGCCACGGCTCCGGAATCCTATGTCGGGGAATACCGCTGAGGGAAACAGGGGCGAGGGACGCACCGCACGCTCAACTATCCAGTCCGACCTTGGCACTCCCGTCACGGAGATGCTTCCTGACGCGCACTTTTTCGTGATGCTTCCGCAAGAGCTGCTGCCGGATGACATTCCGGTCTTCCGCGACGATCCGCACCAACCGGTCCACGTCTTCGGCATGGTCACGAACCAGTTCGGTGAGCTTCTGAAGCTGAGCTTCCAACCGCTCCACACGCCAGGAAACGCTTTCGGTCTCCACGACCTGTTTGCTCACGGCCTTGCCGTTCTTGCGGGGAAGCGCTGCTACAATCAAATCACGTTTCATAGGAACTCCTTTGGTCCTCATGCCCACCGCGTGTCGGGGCTAGTATTGTCTCTGCGGTTCCCGAAGTCAATCATTCCTCTTTCTTTCCATTTCAGTACCGTCCTGTTACAATTCGCCGCGATGAACAATATCTTTACGATGATCCTGGCCGGGGGCAAGGGCGAGCGGCTCTCTCCGCTCACGGAACAACGCGCCAAGCCGGCGGTCCCCTTCGGCGGAAAATACCGGATCATCGACTTCGCGCTGAGCAACTGCCTGAACTCCGGCCTGCGTCGGATCGCCGTTCTGATTCAATACAAGTCGCACTCCCTGGACAAGCACATCCGGAGCGGATGGAACATTCTGAACTCGGAGCTCGGCGAATACATCGCGTCGGTCCCTCCCCAGCAACGCATCAGCGAGGAGTGGTACCGGGGCACGGCCGATGCCGTCTACCAGAACATGTTCCTCCTCGACACCGAGCAGGCCGACTATCTTCTGATTCTGGCCGGCGACCACATTTACAAGATGAACTATGCCGAGATGTTCCACTGGCTGCTGGCCAAAGGCGCCGATGCCGTCGTAGGAGCGCTCGATATTCCCATTGAGGACGCCCCACGGTTCGGCGTCATCAGTGTGGATGAAGATCTGCGTATCAATCGATTCGATGAAAAGCCCAAGCACCCCACACCGATCCCCGGAGATCCGACACACGCCTTTGCCTCCATGGGCATTTACTTGTTTAAGACCGACGCCATCAAGAAATATCTGATCGCGGATGCGCAGGAAGGCACGGCCCACGACTTCGGCAAGAACATCATCCCGCGCATGATTCAGGAAGGCCGGGTCTATGCCTTCAAGTTTCAGGACGAGAACAAGAAGGCCGTGAAATACTGGCGGGACATCGGGACCCTCGACGCCTACTGGGAAGCCAACATGGACCTGGTTGCCGTCGACCCGCTCTTCAATCTTTACGATCCCAAGTGGCCGATCCGCACCTATCAAGGCCAGTTTCCACCGGCGAAGTTTGTGTTCGCGCAGGATTATCAGGGCGGCCGCATGGGCGTCGCCCTGGATTCAGTGGTCTGCGGAGGCTGTATCGTCTCCGGCGGGCGCGTCCAGAACTCCGTGCTCTCCCCGAACGTGCGAGTCCTGGATCACGCCGATGTGCGCGAATCGATCGTGATGGAAAATGTCGTCATCGGTGAACACAGCCGGATCCGCCGGGCTATTATCGACAAAGACGTGATCATCCCGCCCCATAGCGAAATCGGGTACGATCGGGAGGCCGACGCCCGGCGATTCACCGTCACGGAATCAGGACTGGTCGTCATCTCAAAGGGAATGAAGCTGCATGCCTCCCTCGATTCATCCGGTTGATCTCATCGCCGCGCTCCGCGAGAAGTCGCTCACGCCCGCGATCGTCTTTCTCACCTCACGCCGTGCCTGCGACGAAGCCATGGAGGCGTTCGACCACGCCCACACGGTGCTCCCGCCGGTCCGCCAGGAAGCCATCGCCGCCGCGCTGCAACGGGTCATCGCTCAATATCCCAGCATCGCGGAACATCCCTTGATTCCGACCGTCCAGCGAATCGGCGTGGCGGCCCATCACGCCGGCCACCTCCCCTCCTGGAAGATTGCGATCGAAGAATTGATGCGGCAGGGCTGTCTCGACGCGGTCTTTGCAACCACCACATTAGCCGCCGGTGTCGACTTTCCGGCGCGCACCGTCGTCATCACGCAATCCAGCATCCGGAAAGCCCGGGACTTCATGGATCTGACTATCGGGGAAGTCCAGCAGATTGCCGGACGGGCCGGCCGCCGCGGAAAAGATTACGTCGGCTTCGCCGTCGTGACCCCGTCTCCTTATATCGACCTGGATGTGCTGACCAAGGGATTCACCGGAAATCCGGAAGCGATCGACAGCCAATTCACCATCAGTTATCCGATGGTCCTCAATCTATTGAAAGCGCACCCGCACGAGCAGATTCAGGCGATTCTGGCCAAGAGCTTTGCCCAGTTCCAGCTCAACCAGCGTGCGAATGTGCTCGAAGGAAAACTGGACGTCCTGCACACGCAAATGGAGCCCTTCGGCCCGCGTGTCTGCACGGATTGGATTACCCAGTGGCATACGTTCGATCAAGCCCGGCGGCAAAAACCCCATCGGCACCAGATCGCCCGCCACGAATCTCCGGAAGTCACGGCGCGGTTTCACTTCATGACGCCGGGCCGGGTGGTCGGACTGAATAAAGGACGCGGCATCGTCCTGCGCCAATACCGGAGCAAGGGACAAAAGAGTCCGATGGTCACCGTGTTGCGGGCCGGTGGAGCGGTCACCGAATCCCCTGCCGGTATCGTCACCGATGTATTCGATCGCCTGTTCGAATGCACGGAGCAGCAAGGCTATCCCTGGTGCACCCCCGAATCGTTCGATGAATTGCTCTACCAGTTGACGGAATTGCCGACCAGGCTGCCCCTGCTGCCGATTCTGGTCTCGAAAGAGTCCGAGCTGATCCCCGATGCCATCGTGCAGAGCCTGGGTGATTTCCCCTGCCCGAGCTGTTCCTCACGCTCGGCCTGCCAGAAGGACTACCTGGTGGCCTCCCGCCTGCGGCAGGAACAACAGCGCCACATCAAATCGATTCAGGCGCTACGCACCAGTTTGTGGCACCGGTTCCAGGAGCGGATCGAAGTGCTCCAGAAGTTCGGCTACCTGAGCCCCACCTCGCATTTGACGGACGACGGGGAATGGGCGCGGCTGATCCGCATCGATCACTCCCTGCTCATCACCGAATTGATCCGGGCCGAAGCCTTTGCCGGCGCGGACCCGGCCGTGCTCACCGGCGTGATGGCCAGCATCGCCCACGACGACGACCGGCCCGGAGCCTTCCCGCGGGTCAGCACCGGACTCAGCTCGCTGCTTGGACAAGTCCGCAAACTGGCAGAAAGCCTCTCACCCTATGAAGATCCCCCGTTGCTGCGCGCGGATATCGCCGCGGTCGCCGAACGCTGGGTATCCGACCCGAGTCTGACCTGGATCGGTCTCTGCCGCTCGACCACCATGGCGGAAGGCGACATCTATCGCCTGCTTGCCAGAACACTCGAATTCCTCTCGCAGTTGCACACCCTGCGCGCGACCCATCCAGGCCTGGCCGACTCGGCCTCCCAGGCCATCGCACTGATTCGCCGCGGCGTGCTGGAGGAGTTGCCATGACGAGTAGCGAGACATGTCCGTCACGCCTTTCTCGCAAGTCCCGCACAAGGATATTTTTGCCATGACCACCGACGAACTCACGCAGCTCCTGGTCCAGCAGCCGATTGCCGTCCTCCATAAACTATCGCGCGGACGCGTCCACCGGCACTTTCGGGCAGGCAAACGCCGGCTTATCGAACTGCTGCTGCAACACTCGTCACAAAACCTCGCTGGCCTCGAATCCGACTTACAAGCGCTGATCAGTGAACGGCAAACTCACACACAAGTGACGCCGGCGCCGGCCCGACAGACGGCGCCGCGACACACCGCTCCTCCTCCAAATAGAAGGCCGCATCGCGCGCATGAACCGGAATCCACCGATCCGGGGGTTTCACTTGCCGCCTGGCTGGAAGGGCTCGGCGTGCCGAGTCCGCAGCCCTTTGTCCCGGACCCCTGGCAGGAAGAAGCACTGGCAGGACTGGCAGAAACCGACGTGGTCGTGAGCGTGCCGACCGGCAGCGGTAAAACCTACGTCGCCGTAGAAGCCGCGCGCCGCGCCATGGACGAGAACCGGACGGTCATCTACACATCCCCGCTGAAAGCGCTTTCGAACACCAAGTTCACCGAATTCTCCAAGATCTTCGGCAGCGACCGCGTCGGCATTCTGACAGGGGACCGGCAGGACAACAGTCAGGCGCCCATCCTCATCATGACCACGGAAATTCTCCGCAATCTGCTCTACGACGCCGCCAGCGGCGAAATCGATGTGCGGTTGGATACGCTCGGGCTGGTGATCTTAGACGAATCGCAATATCTGGCAGATCCGGAACGGGGTGTCGTGTGGGAAGAGACCATCATCTTCTGTCCCTCACAAGCGAAGCTGCTGTTGCTCTCCGCCTCCATCGGCAATCCCCAGGACATCGCCGACTGGCTCACGTCCATCCGTCCCTCTCCCTGCCGCCTCGTGCGCCACAGCAAGCGCACCGTGCCGCTGCGTGCAGGCTTTCTCCACCCGAACGGCAAGCTCACCCCGCTCTTCCGCACGGCCGGCATTCCCTATGGCCATCCGGGACAGCTCCACCCGGAAGCCAAACGGCTGTTCCTGCAATATGAAGAGGATACGCTGCCGTCCGGACGTCCGCGGCGCTGAACATCGAACGACAGCGAGATCAGATCAAAACGCTGCGGTAAGACCGAACGTGGCGCCGTGACGGATGGTCTGCAATTCTCTCAGCGGTGCGGATTCTGAGGCCGCTCCGACCGGATGATTTTCCCACGTCCCCGAATACGTTCTATTCCACCACACACGGTACCCGCCGGTCAGCGCAAGATTCTTCGTCAGCATAAACTTGAGGCCGGCATCGACATTGGCACTGGCCCCGATACCCCACATCGTAAAGCTGGGATTCTGAAGGTCCGTGCGCAGGACATGGTTATCTTCGTTATACACGATGCTGATCGGACTCACCGCCGCGCGGCCTTCGAGACTGAACCACCGGGCAAGCCGATACTCCGTTTGCACCCCCACTCGAACCGGCGTAATCCAGTTGGTTGTATTCACGATCGCTAACACTGCCGCAGGACGTACCGTCCCGGAGCCACAGGTAAACGCTCCCGAAGGGTTACACACCTCCTGGTACACACCGCTCGCCTCATACCTGGTTCGCCAATACTGGAATCCCCCGAACACATCCAGATATCCCCGGTTCCCCGCAAATTCGGCCACCCGCCCGCCTCCATCGAGGTTGAGATACCAGGTTCCGTGTCCCGTCGTGTCACTGTTGGTTCGCGAAAAGAGATGCTGTCCGCCGGTTGAGAGATAATCATCGTCGGTCATTTTCCCGCGATCGAATTCGACCGAAAACCCGACCTCCCCTCGCAGAAACCAGCGGCGCGATAAATTGATCCTGGCCCCCAGCTCCATGATCTGCGTATTGTTGTCTTTGTAGGTCAGCTTCGATGTGGGATTACCCAGTCGTGAATCGAGCCCCGAGGCATCGTGACTCCACTTGGTTTCGCCGTTCGTAAACATCCAGGATTTGAGCGACAGCTCGACGCGCTGCCGGGACGCCGGCTCAACCTCTTCAGCCGAGGACAATACCGGAGCAGACAGGAGGCTCATCCCGATCATCATCCCGATCATCATCCCGAAAATGACACCCTTGCGCATCGTAGATTGACTCACCGTCTCATCCCTCCCCGCTGAATGACCACTGTATCAACACATCGCTCGACTGTCTCCGGCATCACCCGCTGACAGGCAGACCGGATATCCGTCTCATTGAGCTGACGCTGGAGCACGAAAGAGAACCACACCAACCAGGTCCCGATGACGGCCACCAAAACCGTGCCGACAAGGAGCGCGCCCCACAGTCTCCAGGAATTCCCCGGAGACGAGCAGCCGCTCCCGTCATCATGACCGTGCGGTTCAGTTTGATGTGTGTGCATCGGTGACCATGCTCCGGCCTGTTGCTCCTACAACGGAATCCTCCAAATCATACCTGAGCACCTCGCCGCTGAATAGCGTTTTACTCATCCGCTCCATGGCCTCCAGGACCGCATGCGCAGGCAATCGCTTCCGCGACAGCTCCCGGGATCATCCTTCAGCTCTTGCAGAGGACCAACACTCCTCTCAGCAATCCTCCATCGAGTCCCCCGACTGATTGCAATCCGGGGTCTATCGCAAAGGACCTCCACATTTCTCCTCTCCACATTCACCGGTGAAGGCCTCCGCGTACAATCCTACAGCCCGCAAATCGGCTCTCAATGCCGCCGCGAGTCGCAGGTCCTGATCTCAAGCCGTTTCGCAGGCATTTCACGGGTTTTTCGAAATAAATTCGCTCACAGAGACAACGGCACGGTCATTGCTCAAGCCACCCCCGCAAGGGTTCCCTCTCGGTTGTTTGTCGGCATTGAAAAGTGGATCACCTGCCCTCTGATCACTGGACCAGCTGACTGCACATCGCGAACGGCCCATTCAAGCGACATCGTCGTTGTAACAATTCACGCTGGTTCAAGGTGTAACACATGCCTGGAAATATTCTTCGTGTGCTGGGTGCAGTCCTCTTCGCAACGTGTTTCGCGACAACCCTGCACGCTCAAACCGGCCCGACCTCCGGTCCGCTGCGGATCCATCCGACAAACCCGCGATACTTCGCCGACGCGACAGGACGCCCTGTCTATTTGACCGGATCACATGTCTGGCAAAACCTTCAGGACGGAAACTCGGTCACATTCAACTTTTCGGCCTACCTCGACAAGTTACAATCCAACAATCACAACTTTATTCGCCTCTGGACCGCCGAATCTCCCCAGGCCGACGTCGCCCTCATGCCGGCCCCCGGCTTCACCGGAAGCGCCCCCTGGTATCAGAAAGCCGCCCCCCTGCCCTACGCCCGAACAGGGCCGGGCATCGCTGCAGACGGATCCCCTAAATTCAACCTGGCGCAATTCGATCAAACGTACTTTGATCGATTGCGCGCACGTGTCATCGCGGCCCGAGACCGCGGCATCTACGTCAGCATCATGTTGTTTAATTTCCGGGATGTCTGGAATGCCAATACGCTCACGCCCGGCCGGAACGTGTGGCGCTACCACCCCTACAATACGAACAACAACGTCAACGGCATCAACGGAGATCCGAACGGGAACGGCAACGGCGAAGAAACGCATACCCTGCAGCTGGCCGCCGTCACACAGCTTCAAGACGCCTACGTCCGGAAGGTCGTGGACACGGTCAACGATCTGAATAACGTCATCTTCGAACTCTCCAATGCCGACCAGCCCGGCGACCCCGCGTGGCAATCACACATGACGACACTGATCAGAGCATACGAGGCAGGGAAGGCCTCCCAACATGCCGTAGGAATGACCGGAGCTCAAGGCACCGGCAACACAGCCCTCCTCAATAGTCCGGCGGATTGGCTGTCTTTCGCAGCGGGGTCGCTCGAAAACACCGGCGACCCACTCATCAGCAGCCCTCCGGCAACCGACGGAACCAAGATCAGCATCCTCGACACAGACCATCTCGGCTACGCGCTCTTTCAAAACAATCCGTCGGCGACAAGCATGTGGGTATGGAAAAGCTTCCTGCGCGGGCACCATCCCATCCTTGTGGAGGACATGCTCGGCTCGGCCGGATTCGTAGCGGGACGATCCGCCATGGGTCAAACACGTTCCTACGCCACACGAATGGACCTGGCCGCCGCGTCGCCTAGAAGCGCGCTCTCGACGACCGGCTACTGCCTGGCCAGCCCCGGTCGCGAGTACATGGCCTACCAGCCGGGATCCGGAAACTTCTCCGTTGATCTCGTGTCCGGCACCTACACCTACGAATGGTTCAACCCGACCACCGGTGCAGTCGCTGCCACGGGCACCGTCGGCGCTCCCGGAGGCCCACAAGTCTTCACCCCGCCGTTCAGCGGCCCGGCCGTGCTGTATCTCAAATCGACCGGTGGGCTTTCTGCGCCCATAGCCTCCAACGCCACAGACGCTGGCTCGTGGACATTTGAAGAAGGAACGGGCCTGACCACGGCTGATAAATCCGGAAATGGTCTCAACGGCACGCTGACCAACGGACCGGTTTGGACCACGGGACACAGTGGCGGAGGCCTTCGCTTCGACGGAACGGATGATTTCGTGACCATCCCCAACCCTGGATCCCTCTCTCCGCAGAAACTGACACTTTCGCTGTGGATGAATGCCGCCAGCTTCTCAAGCGCCAACGTGTATTCCACCTTAGCCAATGTCGGCCTCCACGAATGGACGGACGGATATTATGGACTCGCCGTCGACACCGCGGGAAGGCCGATTGCGCTCCTCAATATCGGAGATGGCGCCCAAAACAGTTATTACCTGAGGGGGGCCGCGATCGCGCCGGGCCAATGGCACCACCTCGCGCTCACGTATGACAATGCCACGTTGCGGCTCTACGTTGACGGAGTGGCAGCCGCAGAACAGCCGATCAACCGGATTCGCACAACGAATCCCTCCCCTCTGATTTTGGGGAAACGCGGCGACAGCGGATACCCCTTCAATGGCGTCCTTGACGACGTTCGAGTCTTAAGCCGGGCACTGACCGCAACGGAAATCCCCCCAATGATGCAGGGAGGCGGGTCCGCGACAACCCCCTCCACCTCTCCGGCGGCCTCCACTTCAACCACCACCACCGCGACGACATCGACACTCACCAATCCGACATCGACCATCATGTCTGCACTTTCAGTCGTCTCTTCCCCGGTCGTGTCTACGTACAAGGCCTCGACCGACTTTTCCGCCGTGCAGGGGCAGCGGGGCTGGTTTTATCTCGACTCTGCGGGCACCCGCTTGACCTTCAATACCGCGGTCAACTATTGGCAGGGCGCAGAACCCTATCTCCTCCTGGCAGCCGACTGGGGGCATCCCGGAATGAACGGCGACGCAGTTCGCCGCTGGGTCGCGCCCGGGGCGGGAACCGTCCAAATCACCGGAACCGCAAGCGATAAAGACACCAGTGGCGGCGGCGGCGTCACCGTCGCGATCCGCAAAGGCACCACGACTCTCTGGCAACAGCCCATTGCCAACGGCAACACGACGGGAATCGCATTCAACCTGACGGCCACCGTAGCCGCCGGAGATAGTCTGGATTTCGTCATCAACCGCGGCGCCGATGGCAATAACGGCGCCGACTCGACCGCCTTCGACCCCACGATCACCTTCTCCCAGACCGGCACCAGCACCACCCCGCCCCCTAGCACGACGCCACCGCCCTCGACCTCCCCGACGACCTATCGGGCCTCGACCGACTTTTCCGCCGTGCAGGGGCAGCGGGGCTGGTTTTATCTCGACTCTGCGGGCACCCGCTTGACCTTCAATACCGCGGTCAACTATTGGCAGGGCGCAGAACCCTATCTCCTCCTGGCAGCCGACTGGGGGCATCCCGGAATGAACGGCGACGCAGTTCGCCGCTGGGTCGCGCCCGGGGCGGGAACCGTCCAAATCACCGGAACCGCAAGCGATAAAGACACCAGTGGCGGCGGCGGCGTCACCGTCGCGATCCGCAAAGGCACCACGACTCTCTGGCAACAGCCCATTGCCAACGGCAACACGACGGGAATCGCATTCAACCTGACGGCCACCGTAGCCGCCGGAGATAGTCTGGATTTCGTCATCAACCGCGGCGCCGACGGTAATAACGGCGCCGACTCGACCGCCTTCGACCCCACGATCACCTTCTCCCCTGCCACGACAACGTCCACTACCCCGCCGCCCACAACGGGAACCGCATCGGTCGCACTCTCATGGAACAGGAATACCGAACCGGACCTGGCATATTACCGCGTGTACTACGGAACCCGCTCCAGAACGTATACAAATTCCATGAGCGTGGGAACGGCAACCTCCTATACAGTCGCTAGTCTCCCGATAGGTGTCATCTATTACTTTGCCCTCACCGCCGTAGACACGAGTGGAAATGAAAGCCCTTTCACCGCAGAGGCGGCGATCAACCGATAGGCAAACCATTCAGGGTGCGCCCGGTCGACCGTGAACCGGAACAGATCGCGCTGACTTGACCCATATGAGCTCGGCCATGTATAACCACGCCCTACCTCTTGCTGTCTGGGGCCTTACCGCTTCGTACCCAAGAGACCATGCGCCCGTAGCTCAATTGGATAGAGCATCTGACTACGGATCAGAAGGTTACAGGTTCAAGTCCTGTCGGGCGCACCACTCATCACCTAATCTCTCGTTTCCCTTCGCCCCTCACAGCAACCCGCTGTAACAACAGACCCGTGAGCAAAGAGGCGTCTCTCCGCGCTGTGGATGAGAATGGTTCCTGGAACTGTTGCTTGGTACAGGACTCAGGATCCAGCATTTCCCAGGAGGACTCAGCACTCTTGGATGTTTCTTCCGGAGGTCAGCGCGAGCGGTTGAGTGGGGCGAAGGGGGTGTTGGGATTGTTGGGGTTGTACCGGTTGGCGGGATTGAACGGATTGTCGGGTGCGTAACGATTCGTTGGGTTGACCGGATTGCCGGGATCAAAGCGGTTGGCCGGGTTGAAGGGATTATCCGACGCGAAGGCCTGCGCGGGATTCAGCGGATTGTCCGGCGCATACTGACTGGCCGGATTGAAGATGTTGTAGTCGCGCTCGTACTGCTCAAAAAAGTTTTGCTCAGCAAAGGAGGGAGTGACAACAAGGAGCAAGGAAATCAGTGGCTGGATCCACATCAAGAGCCTCCAGGCTCCACCGTGAGCTGTATATCTCTACCCAGCGCTCGGGACTCAACTCTCAGCACTTTCCAGGAGCACCCAGCACTTCTTAGGAACAGCCTACTCCCCTTCCGGAAAGCCATGCAAACGGCACGCATGAAAAGAATCCCGCACATCCTTTTCTCTCAGCTTAGTAGCCCCACTCCTCGTGACGAACCGGCAAACGATTGAGTGCCTCTCGGTAGAACTGCCACTTCGGAATGAAGCAATCCATCAAGGCAATGAATCGGTGGGTATGCGTCGGCTCGATGAGATGTGCCATCTCGTGCACGACGATATACTCAAGACATTCCAGCGGTTTCTTCGCCAGTTCCGTATTCAGCCGAATATGACCTGCCGTAGGGTTACAGCTTCCCCATTTCGTCTTCATGCGTTGAACGAACAAGCGGTTGACCGTTACCCTCATCAGTGGCTGCCACTTGGTGAGCAGTGGAAGCACGGCTTTTCTGAGCTGCTCGCGATACCATTCCTCAAACAATGCCTGCTTCCTCTCCTCGCTCGTTCCAGGGCGCACACGCAAGAGAATCCGGCTGTGCTTCAATTCAATTGACGGAGCCTCGTTGTCTTCCCGCACCGTGAGCAAGTAGCGCTTCCCCCAAAGGTAATGGCTTTCCCGATTCAGATATTCGCGTGGAGTTTCTCGTTTCTGCTCCCGCAACTTCCTCTGCTGCTGCTTGATCCAGCTCAGCTTAGAGATGGCAAACACACGGATCGTGTCGAGACTCATGCGCGAGGGGGCAGCGATTCGGACTCTCCCCATTGGAGGATAGACGCTGAGATGGACATTCTTGATGTCCTTCAGCACCACATCCACGGCAATGCTGCCAAGCTGCACCTGCGCCATCGTCAGTATTCTTTCTGCGCTTTGATAATGAGGAAGATGCGCTCGACTTCAGCCTCATCAAGCAGCACGTCATACAGCGCCTGCTTGATCACTTGCTCGCGTGTCTGAACTCCTCGCCAGCCATCGGGGCGCACCTTTCGAACCGCTTCATCGAGCTTTAGCACCAGCCGCAATGTCGGATCATTGGCCGTCTGGTAGTCGGCCTGCGCTTCCGCCGCCCGATCAGCTTCCGGATATACTCCATGAACTGCCTTGAGGTTGTTGTACAGCGCCCGCAGAGCCGGGCTCTTTTTGAGCGGCTCAGGCGTATCCTCCGCCTGCCCCGCCTCCACCTTTTTAGCCAATTCAGCGATGCGCTTTAGATATTGCTCATACTCAACGGCCTTGGCCTTACGAGCGGTGATAATCTCGTCCAACAGCGCCGACATTTTCTCGTAGTAGGCGGGATCACTCAGATGCTCCTTGATGATCTTTCGGCGGACGTTGTTCTCGATAGTCTCGGCAATTGCATCCTTGTTGCCTCTCAACCCACCGAGTTGGGTCGCAATCGCATTCCCGATCCCGGTCTTGACGATAAGGTCCAGTAAGGGCAACTCGTCAAAGGGTGAAATCTTTCTCGGCTCATCCGCCTCGATATAGGTATCGATGAGGTGGCGCATGTCGGCTTCATAGGCCTTGAGGTCGAGACTCTCCCCGCTGGCCTTCCGGACAATCTCACGGACATTCAGATACCGGTCCATGTGCTGCTTGATGCGGCCAACGTCGGCCGCACTGTAGCCGGCTAGATCAAGTTCATCGGCAATATTGGCGTACGCGCGTAGGAGGCCAACAGTCGCCTTGTAGAGTGCGGCCCGCTGCGGCTCCCGTTCTTGGAGGTCGGCTGGAATTTCAGTATTTCCACAGAAATAGTGGATATGCTCCAGCTCCCCTTTCGGCGGTTTCACCGGCTCGCAGAGGAGATCAAGAGTCTCTATGGCATGATCGAGCCGTTCTTTGCCTTTCTTCAGCCGGTCTTGCAGCAGCACCTCGGGAGCAACGCCCCCGGCGCTGTGATCCAATTCGGAGCTATAGACTTGTAGCGCGCCGGTGCCCTTCTCGTTCACCAGCTTCTTGAACAAGTCCTTATAGTCCACGATGTAGCCGAATTCCTTGTCCTCGCCGTCGAGCCGATTGGTCCGGCAGATGGCCTGGAATAATCCGTGGTCCTGCATCGACTTGTCGATATAGAGATAGGTACAAGGCGGCGCGTCGAAGCCGGTGAGCAGCTTGTCCACCACCACCAGCAGCTTCATGTTCGCCGGTTCTTTCGTAAAGAGGGCCTTCGCCCATTCCTCATAGGTTTCTGTTTTGGTCATGCCCGGCTTCGGATCAACACCTTTCAGCAACTCAGTATAGGTGTTGAAGATGAACTGCCTGTCGGTTTCCGTGTTCGCGCCGACTTCTTCCTTCGTCACATCCTGAGCTTGCGGATTATAGGAGGTCACCACCGCACACTTGCCCTTGAAGGGTGTCTTTTGGAAAAGCCCGAAGTACTTGGTCGCCTCGTAGATACTTGATGCCACGAGGATGGCATTCCCCCGTTCGCTGGACAGACGCGGTTTCACACTGAAGTCGAAGACGATATCGCTCACCACCCGATCCATGCGGGCTTTGGAGCTGAGCACCTGCTGCATCGTCCCCCATTGTTTCTTCAGCTCGTCTTTTTGCCAGTCGTTCAGCCCCTTGGTCTTGGCCTCAAACCAGGCATCGATCTTCTCTTGAGAGCCCAGGTGCTGGTCGATGTCCCGCGCCTCATAGACCAAATCGAGCACCACCCCGTCCTCCACTCCCTCGCTGAACTTGTAGGTGTGGATGTACCGGCCAAACACTTCGTGGCTGGTGGCCCGATCCTTCGCCAACAAGGGTGTCCCGGTGAACCCGATGAAGACGGCATTCGGCATGAGGGCCTTCATCACCCGGTGGAGCTTGCCGCTCTGCGTGCGGTGGCACTCGTCCACGAACACGAACACCTCGCCCACCGTCTGGCTGGGCTGGGCCTCCAGCTCCTTGATGAAGGCGTCGAAATCGTCCACGTCCTTGCGACCGAACTTGTGGACGAGTGAGCAGAGCAGGCGCGGCGTCGCCTGGCCGAGTCGGCTCATCAGGTCGCGGCCGCTGCTGGTGCGTTTGATCGGTTCGCCAACGTCCGTAAAGACCCGTTCGATCTGCTTATCCAGTTCGTCGCGGTCAGTGACAATGGCCACACGGGCGTGGGGGTTGTTCTCCAGAATCCACTTGGCCAGCAGTACCATCACGATACTCTTGCCGCTTCCTTGCGTATGCCAAATGATGCCGCCCTCTCGCTGACGCACCGAGGCCTGCGCGGCCTTCATGCCGAAATACTGATGCACCCGCGGCAGCTTCTTCACCCCGTTGTCGAAGAGCACAAAGTCGTGCATCAGCTCGATCAGCCGGTCCTTCGCACACATCTTGAGTAAGTACTTGTCCAGTTTGAAACGGCGGTTGTCTTGCTCATCCTCTTTCCATGTGAGGAAATACTTCTCCGGCGTGCGAATGGTGCCGTATTGCAACCCTTCGGAATCGTTGCCCGCAAAAACAATCTGGACGGTAGAGAAGAACCATTCGTTGAACTCTTGCTGTTGATTGGAAAGCAGCTGCCGGATGCCGTCACCGATGGACACGCGGCTGTTCTTCAGCTCGATCACGGCCACCGCAATACCGTTCACATACAGCACAAGGTCAGGCCGCCGCTCGTGGTTGCCTGTTAGCGTGACTTCTTCGGCGATGGCAAAGTCGTTCTCCCCCGGCTCGCGCCAATTAATGAGGTGAACGGTCTCCGTGACCTTACCCGCCTCGGTCTTGACCGGCACCCCGTAACGCAGAAGCTTGTAGACGGCCTGGTTGTTTCCGTAGAGATTGCGGCTATGATTGTCCGCCTCGGTCTTCAGCAGGTACAACGCCCGGCTGATCTGTGCCGGGGTGTAACCCGACTTGGTCAGATAATCGCTCAACAGCCCTTCTTCGATATTGCTGTTCCCTTCCCGATCGGTCCAGTCGCCGAGATAGCGGTAGCCCAGCTCACCTTGGAACATAGCAATGACGCGGTTCTGCGTGGCACGTTCGGGTTGACCAATGTTGCTCATTCAGCCGCTTTCTTCAATCTTTCTGGGGACCACACCAGATTTACGAGAGCGCTCACCAATTCCCGGCGCTCCTGCTGTTCTTTTTTTCCAAATACTGTGAACGAATTAAAAGGCAGGTTATGCGCGGTTCGAAACGCTTCAAACTGGGGCTGATGTTGATACGCAGATGGGGCTAGACTTGCTGCGTAGAAATTCTGTTTTGCGTAATGCGGACATTTCTCTTGGTAGGACTTGGCCTGCAGGCTTCGGTTAACATCTGCAGGCAACAACAACAGAGAAGCGACATGGTTTCGCCATTCCTGAAATTCTTGGGACGAGTCGAAGCCAGCCCCATGCCTGGAATAATCCTCTGCCCAGATATGCTCAATGTCGAAAGGATTTGGAACCTTACGATCGACATACTTGTCGAACGAATCCGCCCGTCCCGATCTTGCTTCGGTAAAAGCGGTAATACGAGCTAGTAGATGGAAAATATAGCGGCGACTGAACTGATTGAGTGCAAGCTCCCCTATGCCTCCGCGTCCTTTTTTCGGACTGCCCTTGAAAGTCACTTCATCGGCAGCGAGCTTCTGCGAAAGGAGATCAACCAACTCAGCAAGCGACTTGCCTCGAATGTCGAGACACAGACGCCACATCGCATACGATGTGGTTGAGTAGCCAACCCGGATGTAGTTAACAACTCGCCTCATCAGCCAGACATCAAGGTACGTGGCTGTTACTGCGATTTTACGCCGGACGGTTTCGTCATCGTCCGAGGTGACCAAAGAAGCAAGCAGAACCGTATTCTGCCACGTAAAGTCATTGTGCGCGTTATAGAATACGGCCTCCATTCCCCCGGTATAGCGGTGACTCGCGTTGAGAATACATTGATAGGCTTTCGCAAAAAATGGAAAAGATGTCGTCATCAACGTCAGGTTTTCAACTTGTGCTCCCAGATTCAAGCGGTGGCGGTTGTCCCTTACCCAGCGATGAAAGGCTGAGCCGATCAGCTCCCAGTCCTTATCCATAGCCCCAGCTTCACGATCGCGGATTGTTTCAGCAAATTGGGCCCGAAACCAAGCTTTGATGCAATTCGCGTCACGTTCAGCTTCGTGTTCACCATGCCATGAAATAAGATCCAGTACGTGCTTCTTCCAGACATCGTTGGCCTTACGTCGCTTATCTGCATCGTCAACTGGTGCAAGCAGGTAAGCTTTCAGCATATCGACGGGGCTCAATGGTTTTCCCCGGTCGTTCATTGTCTCGAAGATCGCGTAGGCGTAATTATCGTTGTCTGTAGAGATCTCGATAAGTCCCACCTTGGTCATCAGCCAATAGGCGAAATGCGGGAGCATATCGTCCAAATCGGCAATGAGGTCATTCTGTTCGATATTTCCATAGCGCGCATACATGGTCTGTATAGATTCGTCCTTCCCGTCAGGGCTGAAGGGCTCGCCTTTGAAGAGTGCCTCGATTACTGGTAGTCGCTCTGGGATATCGAGGTTGAATTTGGGTTCGCCAAGATTGTCGCTAAAAATCAGGGGAGCAATGGTCTGAATAACCGGAAGATTCTTTACTTTTGCCGCTCGATACAGACAGATCAGCAACAAGGTAAGAGATGTGACGCGCTGCTGCCCGTCAATCAGATAATTCTTGCCATTTCGCTTGCTAACGATGATCGAGCCAAGAAAATACTCCTCGTAGCTACTGACCTTCTTGGTGTCATCTCCTGGCCTATAGCAACTCAGAAACTTGTCCTGCAAGTCAGAAAGAAGCTCGTCAATGTGCTCCTTTTCCCATTTGTACTCGCGTTGGTATTCATCGATCGAGAATGACTGGCTTTGGAGAAGCAGTTGAACGCTTCGGTAATGCGGTGTGATGGTACTCATACCAGCCGAATCCTCCCTGTGAGCAGTTCCTGCATCATGCCCTGCTTGAGTTGGCGGGCTTTGGCGAGCTTTGCTTCCAGCGCGGCGATCTCGGCGTCCATGTCGGAGAGAATGGTGGCGATGGCGGTTTGTTCGGGCTCATCTTTGGGGCTGTTGAACTCAAAGCCGATAAGGCTCTCCATTTTGATATAGGGGATTGATGATCCGATTTTTCCTAACCCCAACGAGTCTGCGAGATAAGCACTCAGCTGCTGCCATAAATAACCGACAGGCCCGGAAAATTGCGATAATACATAGGTTCGTTGGTAAGCCTCGAACTTGCCCTTAAAGTAGTGGAGATTTCCAACTTCACCATTCCCAGCAATTAAAATCGCTTCCGTGTCGAACGAGTATGAATCACTGAAAGTATGAGATCTTGAACATGTGAAGAACGGAAACTGGCCTTCGGGGTTCCCTTCGTTAACATCTCTCTTACCGGTTGTGATTCGACAGACATCCCCCAGTCGCGTCACCTCCCACTTCCCGCTGAAGCCCGGAAGGCGTTTCTTGCCGGTGAGGAGTCCCAGCATAGCGCCTTGTTTGAGATTGCGTTTCTTGGCAAGGATTTGCTCCAGAGAATCAATGAGGGCATCCGCATCGCTCAACACCTCGGCGATGGCTTCTTGTTCGGCTTTAGTGGGTGGAGCTGAAAGTAGACACTTCTTAAAAACCGGGTTCAGCAGATGCGTCTGATTAACCCCATCATCGAACTTTAGAAAATAGGGATTCCTATTGAGAACATAGTAAAGGTACCGCGAGTCGTCACGATATGGAGTGAGAGCGCAAATCCGTTGATTAACTGCATACAGATTATCTTGATCAGCCACATAGGCTTTTGCGAGCGCCTTGCCGTTGGGCAAATCACTCATAACCATCAAGATGTCACCTCGCTTGGCAGAACAAAAGTTCGCAGTTGAGTGCTTGCGAACCTTGCCATCTGTCGAGATGAATTTGGAATTTACACATACAAACTTCCCCAAATCTGAAATGTGTTGTTCGTGCGCCTTTCCTCCCCGGAAGCGGCAAACATCGGGGAGAAGTCTGACGATCCAATCGTCCGGAATCACCCCCACCTCGGTCTTCTTGTAGCCAGGCTTTACTTCCACGAGAACCCCATCCTCTTCAGATGACGGTTCACCTTGGCTTCCAAATCAGCCACGCGGTTGACCATCTGTGGCATTGGGCTCTCATACCGCTCGGCTAGCTCTTTCACCCGCTGGGTGAGTTGCTGGCTCACACGATCCATCTCGCCGTGAATGTCTCGATCCAACGCGGAGAGCCATTTGTCGTCCACCACTAGCGTCTTAATCTCAGCCTCGGTGAGCTTTGGATACTTGGCGTAAGCCTTATCGTCGAGCGATGTCTCGGCCTCTTTGAGACGCTTCTTGAGATCCGCCTCGTCACTATTGAGCTTCAACCATTCGCTCAGCACTGCCGCTTCATCCTTCGCATCCTTGTCACCCTCGATCTCTTTGAGCCGAGCCACCACATTGGCCTTGTTCACTTTGTCGAGTTCGGAGAACGCCCCTTCTTCCCCGCCCTGCTCTTCCTCCAATTCCGTAAGGCGGGCGGTGACACCTTCCAAGTCAGCCGTGAGTTGATCGATAGCTTCCTGTTCCTTGGCAAAATAGCGGGCGACGATGAGCGGCTTGGGCACGAGATCACAGGTCCAGCCTTTATCCTTTTCCTTGCCCTTCTTGTCCTTCTCAACAATGCGGTACGTCTCGGCTTTCCAACCGTCGGTGGCAATCAGGTAGCAATCATCCTGCATGGTCTCGGCCCAGTAGTCCATGAAGTGCTGATAGACATCGTACTTATCGATGAGCGGCTGACCGACGTAGTGGGCAAGCAGGTCTTCGGACAGGGCGACAATAAGTTCCTTCGGATGGCAGCCGGTCTTCAGTACCCGGAGCAACTTGGCAGTCTTCTGTTTCCACGTCGCGAAGTGGGCGTTCATCTTGCCGATGAAGGCGGCAAATTCAGGATGTTCGTAGATCGTGGACTTGATCATCGACTTTTCCACAGCCAGGTCGAGGTAGCCTGGCCGGTTAGCCTTAAATAGGGCTTGTTGGAGCTTGGAGCATACATCCCAGTACTGCTGAAGCGCTTCTACATCCGCGTTGGGGATGCCGCCATTCAGGTGGCCTTCAATATCTTGCAGGTCTTCCGCCTGCTGGCTGTCGATGTAGCGCGGCAGGTTGAGGTTGAATTCGTTCTTTTCGATCTCCTCCACGCTCACCATGCGGGAGTATTTCGGGAAGTCGAGGCGCTTGTTGAACACATCCACGATCTGATGAATGTCCTGGGCGCGAAGGCGGTTCTTGGGACCGTCCTTCATAAAGCCGGCGCTGGCGTCGATCATGAAGATGCCCTTGCGGGTGTGGGCGTCCTGCTTATCCACCACCACGATGCAGGCGGGAATACCGGTGCCGTAAAACAGATTGGCGGGCAGACCGATGATGCCCTTGATGTAGCCCTTGCGGATCAGGTTGCGGCGGATGTCGGCCTCAACATTGCCCCGGGACAGCACGCCGTGCGGCAGGATGCAGGCGCCTTTGCCGGTGCTCTTGAGCGAGCGGACGATATGCAGCAGATAAGCGTAGTCGCCTTGCTTGTTGGGCGGCACGCCGAAAGGCTGGAACCGCTCGTAGGGATCGTTCAGCGGATTAAGCCCCGTGTTCCACCGTTTGTCGCTGAAGGGTGGATTGGCGACGACGTAGTTAAACGTCTTGAGCGGTTCGCCCTCCTTGAACTTAGGATCGGCCAGTGTATTGCCCTGCGCGATGAGCGCCGTCGGGTTATTGTGGAGGATCATGTTCATCCGCGCGAGGCCCGCCGTGGTGGCGTCTTTCTCCTGGCCATAGAGGGTCACCGGCGTGCGCGCTTCGTCCGCGACTTTCAGCAATAAGGAGCCGGACCCGCAGGTGGGGTCATAGACGGTGGTGTCCGGGCTGGTCTTGGCCTCACGAATGCCCAAGGTCTGAGCGATGATGCGGCTGACTTCAGCCGGCGTATAAAACTGCCCCTTGCTCTTGCCGCTCTCCGTGGCGAAGTGCCGCATGAGGTATTCGTAGGCATCGCCCAGAATGTCGTCGCCTTCGGCGCGGTTTTTTGAGAAGTCGAGTCGCTTGTCCTCAAAAATGGCGATGAGGTCGGTCAGCCGCTTGACCATTTCATCGCCGCTGCCGAGCTTGTTCGCATCGTTGAAGTCCGGCATGTCGGAGAGCTTGTTGGCGTTCGCCAGCGGCGCGATGATCTTCTTATTGATCTGGTCGCCGATGTCCGTCTTGCCCTTGAGCGCCACCATGTCCTTGAAGCTCGCGCCCTTGGGAATGGTGATCGGGGCGTAAGGCTGACCGGCATACTTGTCACTGACGTACTTAATGAAGAGCAGGACAAGAACGTAGTCCTTGTACTGACTCGCATCCATGCCGCCGCGGAGCACATCACAACTGGACCAGAGGGAGGAGTAGAGTTCGGATTTCTTGATAGCCATAGAAGAGTCGGTTTCCAGAATAAGCAGAGCGGAAAATTCCGCGCGAAGAATACCCTGTTATTGCCAGGAAATCACCCCGCCTTTTAGGGAAATAATCCTTGGCATTGCGTCTCAAACAGATACTTTCACCAGTAGATCTACTAGGTCCATGACCGCCTCCGGCCACGTACTATCACCTCATTTCCTTCCTTCAATCCTCCACCCTCTCCCATAAGGATTGTTCGGCGAATCAGGCCTGAAGGGATTCCCTGCGCCAAATTGGTTATTCAGCGAGTCGGGTGAAAACGGCGAGCCGTAGCGGCCGAACTGGTTGCTGGTCGAGTCCTGATCGAACGGATTGGCGCTCAGCTTGCCCCGATAATTCCCCTGCTGGTCATAAAGTTTGGGTGCCTCTGTGGCGAAGGGATTGGTCGCTGACTTGTTGCTGAACGGACTGCCGTAGGGACTGAAGGGATTGTTGATCCCGTTTGGCGCAAACTGACTGCCTTTGCCGAAGGGATTGGCCGTTGAATCGGCATCGAAGGGATTGGCGCTGAGATTGCCGAGGTCTTCGGCCTGGAGCTGGACCGGCATCCAGAACAGAACGAGAACGAGCATGCCGAAGGTCTTCATGATGCACTCCTTTCCCCCGGTCAGCTCAGCCACGAAGGCGGTTCCTGATCGCCGGACGGCGGTAGCGGGCGATGGTGACCTGCCTCCTATGTTGTACCAACAGCAATGTGAGTCAGGCACAACAACTGACTTGTTCATGGTGCCTTATTCCTTTCCGACGATCTGAAGTTGTCTACAATCGTCAAAACAGTCCGGTTTCTGTTGCCGCTCTTGCGGTTGATCAGGTTGACAGCTGATCACAATACCGAGCGCAATACACGTGATCAGAG
>JACOEJ010000128.1 GCA_024998645.1 Nitrospira sp. | reverse complement strand
TTTTCCAATACTCTTATCGGCGAAGATTACCTGAAAGAGTTCGTTTTGCAGCAGCTTGAGGAGAGCCTCGGGCGAAAAATTGAAGTGCATCGCGCCAAGTTTGTCATCTTCCCGCGCATCCGCGTTGAACTCACCCAGGTCGCCATTCACAATCCCAATTCCGATGAAATCGTATTCTCGGCGAAGCGTATCGATCTCGTGCTTCGTCTGCTTCCCTTGTTGCGCAAGCAGGTGGTGGGGAAGCGGCTCCTGGTTGAAGATCCGGTCCTCACGATTCACCGGAATGAAGCCGGCCACTGGAATATTCTGGATAACGCCAATCAGGCGGCGACGGATCAGCGCACGCTGGACATGATGACGCGCGTCTTCATGATCCGCCAGGCCACAGTGGTGAACGGGAGTATCACGGTTATCGATGAGGGGAGGCCCGGCGGGACCAGAACGCTGAAGCTGGAGCGGGTCGAAGGCGGGATGATGATTCGTCCGGAGCGCGCCATGGCCGACGTGCATCTGTCGGTGGCGCAGACCGGTCAGGACGGTCTGTCAGCGGTGTCTCTTGTCGGGCAAATCAAACGGGTCGAGCGGTCTGATGCGTTGACCGCTGAAGAGTCTGCGGCACCGGCATCGGCAGAGCCGCCGCCGGCGTCGACACCTACGTCAGTATTTCAGTTCGAGGGGCAGGTGGATGCCGCGAATGTTGTGCTGCGAGACGTGGCTGATTTCTTCGGTCCTCGGCCGGTCCCCGAACAATTGGACGGGATGGTCAATGTGCAAGGCCAGGTACGGATCATGCCGGGGCTTGCCGGATACGATGCGGTATTGTCGAGCATGACGGCTCGTCTGAATCAGCTCACGTTGACCGGCAAGGCCAATCTTGCGGGATTACTCACTGCGCAGCCGACGTTTGCCATTACATTTAATTCGTCGCTGGTCACGCTCAAGGAATTGCTCAATACCATTCCGGCTCAATGGCTCCACCCTCAACTCCCGGCAGTGTTGGCGGAGCGGCAGATTGACGGAAAGGTGCAGGTGGTGAATGCCACACTCACCGGATCGGCGACTTCGGGGCCGCAATTGTCGGTGACGGGGGAATTCCGTGTCCAAGAGGGACAGGCCTTGCTGGGAGAGGATCACGTGCTCACCAAAGACCTGGCCGGAGTCATTGTCGTGGAGACCGGCCGTGTGCGAGCCGCAAATTTCACCGGCAGGTACGGCGCCATTCAGATTACTGAGGGCAGGGCGACGGTGTCTTTTCTTGAAGCCGGCCCGTGGCTGGAATTGGAAATCACCGGCAGCATGGCGGCCACCGATTTGGTGCAGCTGCTTGCCAAGACGGTCAAGGCCGAGCGGTTTGTACATCTGCTTGCCGGCCTCCGCGATGTCGAAGGGACGGCGTTGCCGACGTTTCGCCTGGTAGGGCCGCTGAACGAACCTGGTGGAGTGACCTTTGCCGGCGGAGAGATCACGGCCCGGTACATCAGTCTCACACATCCGTCTCTGCCTGAACGACTGACTGCGCTTCAGGGGAAGTTTGTGCTGGCCGATGGCGGGACGCGGTTCGAACAGGTCACCGGTCATTTGGGCGATACGATCGTTCATGTCCAGGGCGGCCTGTCAGGCGGGCCGGCGAGCGTATTTCAAGAGTTCGTCATTCGAGCGAACGGCGATGCCGGGCATATCGTCAGATTTGTTCCCTCCAAGGTGATTCCGGCGGGGATGTTTGAAGGGCTGCTCAGCGGGGCCGTCCAGCTGAGCGGTGCCACGACGGCGCCGCAGGTACGCGGCAATCTGGTCCTAACGGACGCCAAGGTGGTGGTGCCGAATGCGATCGAAAAGCCGGTCGGGGCTCCGGCGGTCCTGGAGTTTGAAGGCCATCTGACGCGGACGAATACCGCGACGGTCACACGGGTTGAGTTGGTCTTGCCCTCCGTGCGGATCCCGGTAAAGGGTGCGATTCAGATCGGAGAGAAGTTCTCCATTGATGCGACGCTGGCCACGGGAGAACTGTCCCTGTCCGGTCTGCCTGAGTGGATTGCGAAGGGCGGGTTCGAAGCCGGCAATATCGAGGTGTCACTCGATGTGAAGGGGAAGGACACGGATTGGAGAACCTGGAAGACGACGGGATGGATGGCGGTGACGAACGGCCTGGTGCTGGTCAAGGGTGCCGGACATATCGACGATCTGTATGCCCGAGTGAAACTGGTGCGGAACGGAGCGGAGGTGAAGCGGCTGTCCTTCAAGGTGCAGGACAGTGATCTGGCCTTGGAAGCGACGGTGCGGAACTGGCCTTCCAAACCGGTGATCACCGGCAAGATCGAGTCGAACCAGCTGGACCTTGATCTGGTGATTCCCAAAGGCGAGCGCTCGCCGATGCGGGAGCTGTTGGAGACATTGGCTTCCTCCAGCCAGGTCACGATGACGGCGTCGGCTTCCCGGGCGCACTATCGGCATCTCAAGTTCGGCGGGCTGACGGCGCGGATCACGATTCAAGACGGCGTGCTGGATATCGATCGGATCGGCGGAGACTCGACCAACGGCCAAGTGGCCGGCCGGGTGGTCGTGCAGCTCCCTGCCAAAGCGCCGGCCGAGACAGAGGTCTCCCTGCGGGCCACCGGAGTCGCGGTGGAGGATCTCTTGCGGCTGACTCACGCGGACATCCAGGGTGTCTCGGGCCAGGTGCGGCTGAACGGAACCATCCGCGGGCATGGGCGTAACCCTCATGGGGTCTATCCCTCGTTGAATGGAAAAGCCGAGGTGTTGTTGGAGAACGGACGGATCCTGAAAGCCAAAGAACGCGCGATTTGGAAAATCCTGAGCATCCTGAATCTTCCTGCCGTGCTGCAAGGAAAAGTGGATCTGGAAAAAGAGGGCTTGCCCTATAATCGCATCTCCGCCACGGTGACGATTCAGAACGGATCGTTCCAGACGGAGAATCTGGTCGTCGACAGTCCGATCCTCAAGATTACGGCGGCGGGCAACTACGATCTGCCTACAGATCAGCTAGATATGGTGGTGGCGGTCAGTCCCTTCGGGTCCTATGCCACGTTTCTCAAGACGATTCCCTTGTTCGGGAGAATTTTTGCGGGTGACCGCAAAGGGATGGCCACGGCTATTTTTTCGCTGAAGGGCGCTGTGGAAGATCCCGAGGTGACGTATCTGCCGATGAAATCGTTCACGGCCGGATTGTCGGGGCTGGCGCAACTGGCCGTCGATGTCTTGAAGAACACGCTGACACTCCCGATGGATCTCATGACGCCCAACGAGGAGAAGCCTGCTACGCCGGAGCTTGAGTTTGTACCTGAATCCGTGCCGGCGACGCCTTGACCGTCATTAGACCCCATGTTAGCATCAGCCCATTCATGCGCCGAACCACCTCTAGCCGGTCCAATCTCCCTCGTCTCACTCATCTATGAAACGAACTACCGCCGCACAACCTGACGTTGCGACTCTCTTTATTGCCGCCAGCGAACTCGATTCCAATCTCTATTATGCGACGAAGTTTGTCGCCCCGGACCCCTTTATATATATGGAGGTCAAAGGCGAGCGGCTGCTGGTCATGAGCGACCTCGAAATGGATCGGGCCAAATCGCAGGCGTCGGTGGATCGAGTCTTGTCCTATTCCGAGCTGGAAAAGAAGGCGAAATCGAACGGGACGAAGGAACCGAGCACGGTCGATATCGTCCATGTCATCCTTCGTGAAGCCAAAATCAGGCAGTTGCTGGTTCCGGCGAATTTCCCCTTTATCCATGCCACGCGGCTTCAAGAGTTGGGCTACAGCATGAAGCCGAAGCGCGATCCCTTTTATGAACGGCGTGTGGTGAAAACCGCCGAAGAGGTCCGCTGCATTGAAGCGGCGCAGCGCGCGACGGAAGAAGCGGTGGCGGCGGCCCATGCCACGCTTAAGCTGGCCACAATTCGCGGCGGGGAGCTCTGGCTGGACGGGGAGGTACTGACCTCTGAACGCATCAAGAAGCTCATCAACGTGAAGTTGATGGAGCGCGATTGCGTGGCGCAGCATACGATTGTGGCTGGCGGCGAGCAGGCCTGCGACCCGCACCATGAAGGCACCGGCCCCTTGCCCGCGAACCGCAGCATTATTTTCGATGTCTTCCCCAGATCGGCCGACAGCCGGTATTTTGCCGACATGTCCCGCACGGTGATCCGCGGTACCGCCAGTCCTGAACTCAAGCGGCTCTATCAGACCGTGAAAGATGCGCAGGAAGAAGCCATCACCAAGGTCAAGGACGGCGCCGACGGAATGAAGATCCATCAAGGGATCTGCGACCGGTTTGAAAAGGCCGGGTATAAGACGGGGCTGGTCGACGGCCGGATGCAGGGCTACTTCCATGGGACCGGCCATGGCGTCGGGTTGGATATTCATGAAGCGCCCCGCATCAGCCGGACCGGTTCGCTGTTGCAGGAAGGTCACGTCGTGACGGTCGAGCCGGGGCTCTACTATCCCGGGTTGGGCGCGGTGCGGATCGAAGATATGGTGCTGGTCACGAGCGATGGTTGCCGCAATTTGACCGATTTCCCAAAGACCTTCGAACTGGGCTAACATGGGCGATCAGTGCTCAGCGATCGGCTTTCAGTTTGCTGATGGCTGATTGCGGAAGGCTGAAAGCTTCCCATGCGTCTCTCCATTACCCTCCAACGATTCAATCC
>JACOEJ010000127.1 GCA_024998645.1 Nitrospira sp. | reverse complement strand
AATGCTGCGCGAGCCCGGCCTTCGCATAAATCCACGATCCTTCCCCGAGCTGCCACATCCCAACGACAAGGAGGCATGTCGTCAGCGCAACCAGCGCGCGGGGAGTAGGCCGGACCGGATTCATACGATTCTGCCCCGCAAACTCCACATCAGCCAGGCCGCCAACAGCACGGCGAGTCCCAGCAAAATCTGTAGCTGCCCGCTCGTGGCCGTCTGAGGCAATCCGAAGATCGCCTGATAGTCCTGCCCGTCCGGCAGATTCGTTTTTATCGCATGGAGCTGGAGCAACTTGTCAGCCGGGCGCACCGGCGTGACATCCACGGCGACCAGACTGCTGTATTTGCTGACGAGATGATGGGCGAGGGCCACATCGAGCACGACCTGTTTCGTCGCGGCCTCATCCTGCCCATAGCGTTGTTGGTCCATCAGAGCGGCGATCTTCTGGCGCGCCCAGTAGACGGACAGCCCTTCACGATGTTCACTGTCCTTCAGCGTGATCGATGCCGTCCATGGAGCAGACCCGATCATGCCCTGGATTGTGACGGTCTCTGGAAGCGCAGGGCCTTTCAGGACGACCACGACCGGCTCGCCCTCGTAAAGATCGGGGATGCGCGGGGGAAACATCTCGATCTGTCCGTCCAATCCCTCGATATGAAGATCCGTCAGCGCCGGCCGTTCCAGCTTGCGGAAGATGGCATCCATCTGAGCCTGCACTTCGCTGGTGCTGCCGATATGGGTGAAGGTGCCACGCCCGAACTCGGCGGCCTTCCGCATGAAGTGGCTGTTTGGGGCGGAGCCGATGCCGATGGTGAAGAGGCGACTTGTGCCGAGCTGTGTGCGGAGGATCTCGAACAACTCGTCTTCGTTGCTGACCTGGCCGTCAGTCAGGAAGATCACCTGGCGCAGGTGGGTGGCCGGGGCGCTGCCTTTCAAGGCCATCTTCAGCGCGGGGAGAATCTCCGTTCCGCCGTTGGCCTTCAGGTTGTCGACATAGTGCAGGGCTTTGCGCAGGGTCTGTGGAGTAACCGGCTGAGCTTGGGAAAACAGCACATGGGTGACGCTGTTGAATTGAATCACGTTGAAACGATCCTGCGCGGTCAGGCGATTCAGGGCGAGCAACAGCGCGGCCTTGGCCTGTTCAATCGAGGTGCCGGACATGGAGCCGGAGGTGTCGATGACGAAGATCGTTTCGCGGGCGACCGGCGTGAACGGCCGATCCTGGCCGGCCGGCGGCATCGCCATCAGAAAGGCGTACTGCGCGTCGTCCCGCTGTTCGCGAAAGACGGAAAGGGTCGGCGCCTGGCCTGCCGCCGGTTTCCAGGTCAGGACGAAATCACGATCGGCCGGGACGCGGTCAGCGCGCAGGGTGATATGGCGGCGGCCATCCGGCTCCGCGATCGTGAGAATGTCGTGATACGGGGATTCAATGGTGCCGGGAGAAAAGCCCGGCGCCAGGTCGATGTCCAGGCTGACCGGATTGATCGGGCCGTTGGAGGGATGAGCCACCGGCGGTGTGATCCGGGAGGCATCCGGCACGCGATCCGTATCGAGCGACCAGCCGTTGCCCGGCGGCTGATCCTCCATCACGACTGGCGTGCCGGGGATATAGCGCGGGCCGACGACCATGGGAAACCGCAGCGAGAACGCGCCCTGGTCATAGCGGATCGTCTCCTGATATTCGATCTCGACGGTGATGCGTTCGCCGGGGCCGATGTTGGCTACGGAGGTCGTAAAGATGTTCGGCCGGTCCTGCTCGACCAGGCTGGCCCGTTTGCCCTCCTGCTTCGCCTGCTCATAGACCTTCTTGGCCTCCGCTTTTTCCTTGATCTGCCCTTCGATGATCCGCTTGCCGATCTTCATGCGGAGATGATCGACTGCGGCGGTGTCCGGGAGAGGGAACACATAGATCCCTTCGGCCCAGGCGTCTTTCTCCAGACTGGGGTTCAGAAATTCCTGTGACACGGTGGCTCTGGCGATGAGCCCGGTGACGGAGATGCGGACGTCGGTTTTGAGGGTAGGGGCGGGAAGAAAGCGGCCGGGCTGATTCGTCTTGAAGAGCAGCCTGCCGCCGTTCACTTCACTCAACGCAAGAGTCTGGTCCGGTTGTTCCAGTTCGTTCCCGCAGGCCGGCGCGAGCGACAGGCTGCCGGCGCCCAGCGAGAGGAAGAGAGCGAGCGTGGCGCGAAGAAAGAGATGTCTGGTCATAGAGTCCTCGTTTGCGTGAGTCAGGATGGTGGATGAAGGCTAGTCTGCGCGAGGTATGCACCTCGCGCAGAATCTAACCAGGGCCAAGGTTAGCTGCCCGATGCCGGGTCAAACGTGGTGACTGCCGGATCGGACGAGGAGGGAGGGACGTTGCCGGTCGAGCTACCGTCCTGGCCGGTGGCATTCTGCTCGATGGTCGAATCAGCCGGGTCGATAGCGGTGGTATTGGCGACCGCCGGAATGACCATGTGTTCCTGGCCGATTTTTCGGATATCCAGGTGCACCCGGCGATTCAGGTGCCGGCAGGTGTCGCTGTTGTCGATGCAGAGCACGCCGTCTTCACCGAGGCTGACGACTTTCATCTGGTGTTCGGCAACTCCGGCATTCAGGAGTTCCTGCTTCACGGTTTCGGCCCGCTTCATCCCCAGCTTCTTGTTGTAGGTAGCCGACCCCTGTTGGTCAGTATAGCCTTGGATTAGGACGGCATAGTCCTGGTTCTGCTTGAGCAGGTCGCCTTGGACGGCGAGTTGCGCCTTGGCTTCATCCGTCAGGCCCTTGCGGCCCGTTTCGAAGTAGACGTCGCTGTGAATGATGTCGGCCACCGTCGAGACCGGGGCGGTTACCGGGGTGGAGGAGGAGATGGAGGCTTCGGCTTGCGAGAGCCCGCTGGCCTTCTTGAGGATCTCCGATACCTTGGCCGACTCGACCTTGTCTGTTGGAGCGGTGAGGGCCTTCGGATCTTTGGTTTCGGTATAGATCCAGGCCACGGCCGAGAGGCCTGCCAGGATTAGGACGAGGCTGGAGAGGATGACGATGTCTTTGGTGTCTTTCTGCGGCCCCATGACGGCGGGGGTGATATTGCCTGACGAAACCTGGGATGGACCTTTCTGCATGATGGCTTCCTCCTCGTACGTTCAATTGTTGAAAGTTGTGATCTCACTCGTCGGCTGATCCGGCGGCGATCCGGTATTTGCGACGGCCTCGTTCCTGCGTCACCCCCTTTCCGGCCGTCAGCGCCCCCCGCCGACGGTCCTATGCTTGAGCAACCGGAGTGCCGATGGGAAAGTGCGAAGGATTTAAGAAAGATGTGAGGAAAATTCAGGGGTTCAGAGAATGAGGGAGAGATGCAGTTGATGCGGGGAGATGAATCCCATCAAGGGATGCGGGGATATCCCCGCAAGAGGGGGAGGGGCCAGGCAAAGAGCAATCGCACCTCACCTCCCGGAGCGATCCTTTCGGACTCAGCCAGGTGGAAGCCTTCGGAAATTCCCTCGCAGACTCGGTCAGTTTCCGCTTTCCTTCCTGGCTGAGTCTCGATGGGTTCCCGCTCCTTCGGTGAAGGTGCGATGCTCTTAGCCAGGCCTTAGGGGGAAACAAACAAGTTTGGATGGAGTTGTGTCTTATGGGGGCAGCCTGGTCGTCTTCCTGCTCGCGGAACGTGCGGCCTCAGAAGGGAAGTAGGGTAGCAGCCAGACCATCCTTCTTGCTCGCTGAGCCCCCACGATGAAACGGCGGTCGCTATGTAGTTGGATCCCTAATGGAATTTGAAGTAGACTTGGGCGGCAGTTTCCTAGGGTACCGAGTCTTGTTGGGCTAATCGCGCACCATAGATAACCGAAGGCATGGGGAGGTTGGGATGAAGCCATTGAAAGCTCTGTTGTGTGCCCTCGTAATCTTCTGTTCTGGTTGTGCCAGTTATGTGACACCGGGTGGACCGGTGCGTTTGGCGGACATCAATCGTGCTGACGTTGCCGAAGTGGCTTCGCGCAAGCCTTCTCCAAATTTTCCCGCACGATTGGCCATCATACGAGTTCAGGCACCCCAATATAAGTCATACACATCGGACAGCTGGGGCACTGGCCGCTTTAGTGTCGTGACGACCCAGGAATTGCTTGCCGAAGAACAGATTCAAGGTATGGAGAAATGGTCTTCAGTGGCAGGCGTTGCCCCGATTAATCGCCTCCTGCTTCCGCCCAATTTAGACTCCCTTGATGATCTGAGGGTGTCTGCTGCGAAAGTTCAGGCCGATATATTACTTGTCTATACGATCGATACATCGTTCAGAGTGCAAGGACGCGTCTATGCACCACTCTCCATACTGTCTCTTGGATCGATGCCTGATCGGGATGCGCACATTACCGCTACGGCATCAGCCCTCTTCACCGATGTCCGCACGGGATTTGTCTACGGTCTATCAGAAGCCACGGCCAAAACTGTCGGACTAACGAATGTATGGGGTTCTTCAAGCACTGTTGATCTGAAGCGGGTGGAGGCAGAGCAGGAATCATTTAAGTTACTCATTCCCCAGTTAGAAAAGACGTGGGCTGGGATTGCGAGACAGTATGTGAAATAGGATCAGGGGAAAAGTTGTTTTATGGCCAGTTGAGAAAAATAAAGGGGTCTGACCCATTAAATCATTCTAAACATTGTTCGTAGAGGAAAGTGAAATGACATCGAAGCTCCAGGTGTTCGTGTCGTCAACCTTCCAGGACTTGACCAAGGATAGGCA
>JACOEJ010000023.1:36170-41496 GCA_024998645.1 Nitrospira sp. | reverse complement strand
TAGTCAGCCATCCATGCGTAGAATCTTCCGTCCTCTTCCTCTCGCCGTCATCGGTAGCGTCGCACTGCTGTTCTATGCCCTTGTCGGCTTTTTCCTGCTTCCGTACCTCATCACGACCTACGGCGTGCCGAAAGTTGCTGAGACGATTCGCCATCCGGTGGTCGTGAGAGAGGTGGTGGTCAATCCCTTTGAATTGTCCTTGCGGATAGCCGGATTGGAAATTCGCGAGACCGATCAGACGCCGATGGTCGGGTTTGAAGAATTCTTCGTGAATTTCCAGGCGGTCTCGCTGTTCCGTCTGGCCTATGTGTTTGATGCCATCCGCCTGACAATGCCCTATGTGGCGGTGAAGGTGGCGCCGAACGGCCACCTGAATTTGCTCGACTTGGTTCCTCCGGATTCGCCAACTGACCAAGCGCCTCCTGCCAAGACACCGGAGCAGCCGGGAGCGATTCCTGCCGTGCAGATCGGGGTGTTCGAGATTACTCAGGGTATTGTGGAGTTTCGAGACGAGTCCAAACCCCGGCCCGTGGCCATCGACATTGTGCCGATCGGTATCGTGCTGAGGAACTTTCATACTAAGCCGGGTGGAGACAATACCTACTCGTTTGCCGCGGAATTGGGCAAAGGGGAAGTGCTGGACTGGAACGGCACCATCAACTTGGAGCCCATCCGCTCTGAGGGCACGCTGGCCTTGAGCGGAGTCAAGATCCCCACGGTCTTTCAGTATGTGCAGGGCCAATTCAATTTCGATCTTCCCACCGGCACGATCGATGCGAAGGTGCCGTACCGGTTTGATATGGGGACGTCTCCGATGGATTTCACTGTCTCGAATGCCTTTCTGCACCTTGCGGATGTCGGCTTGGTTGAAAAAGGCGATGTGGATCCGGTGATCTCCGTCCCTTCGTTTGGAATCGATGGCATTCAGATGGATCTG
Source organism: Nitrospira sp. (assembly GCA_024998645.1). Classification (GTDB taxonomy): domain Bacteria; phylum Nitrospirota; class Nitrospiria; order Nitrospirales; family Nitrospiraceae; genus Nitrospira_D. The sequence goes on along the minus strand of JACOEJ010000023.1, from coordinate 40,559 downwards.
CGGCACCACAAAGTGTCGATTGCATCAATTAGTCTGGAGAATTCGTCGGACCGGGTCTGGCTGAATCCCGATAAGAGTCTGAATCTTCAAGCGCTCTTCGCACCTGTCGAGAGCGGAACGATGGCCGAGAGGCCTGTTCCTTCAGCCTCGTCGAAAGATCCGGCTAAGGAATCATCACCCTGGTCGGTGGCGGTGAAGGAAGTGCAGATCAAAAATCATACGATTCTATTTGAAGATCGTTCTCTTCCCTCCACCATGCAGGCCAAGGTCGTCGTGAAGTCTGCACGGTCGCATGATCTGGCCTGGCCGATGAAGGGACCGATTGCCCTCACAGTCGACCAGACCATCAATGACACCGGCACGTTCACGCTGGATGGCAAGCTGGTGGTGTCGCCCTTTCAAGCGGACTTTACGCTGGCATTGAAGAATCTTGGACTATCCCCGTTCGAACCCTATCTGGAGCAGGCGACTCGTGTCGGAATTGACGACGGGTCGTTGGATATCAATGGATCCTTTCACCTGGCTGTCGAGCATCCGAACGCTCCGCTGATAACGTTCCGTGGAAACCTGGGAGTGAAATCGCTGGCGCTGGTGAACCGGGAGGAGGGGCTGCCGGTTGCCTCCTGGAAGCATCTTCTGCTGAAGCAGCTCGCGCTGACCGTCGATCCGACCACTGTGGCGTTGGAGGAAGTCGGTCTTGATCAGCTCCGTGTTCAACTGACGGTGCAGTCGGATGGCACGATGAATCTGGCACACCTGGTCAAAGCTCAGAAAGAGACCGGGACGAAGCCGGCTCCAACGACTCACCAGCCTTCAGGCACGTCAAAACCGACGCCGGTGATTACCATCAAGACAGTGAAGCTGACGAAGGGTGCGGTCATCTTTCAAGACGACTCCATTACACCGACGGTGCGGACGGGGCTCGAAGAATTGACAGGGACGGTGAAAGGTTTGTCCTCGAAGCAAGTGGCGAAGGCTGACGTCGACTTGTCGGGCAAGCTCGGTCGCGTGGCGCCATTGCGGATTGTGGGCAAGATCAATCCGCTGAGTGAGGAGGCGTTCACCGATATTTCGGTTAAGTTCGACAACATCGACCTGACTACGGCGGGTCCCTATAGCGGGAAGTATGTGGGCTATTCCATCCGGAAGGGGAAACTCTTCCTGGATCTGGCGTACAAGCTGTCACAACATGAGCTTGAGGCGGAGAACAAGGTGCTCATCGATCAGTTAGGCTTTGGCGAGAAGACCGAGAGTCCCGATGCCACCTCGCTGCCGGTTCCCCTGGTTGTCGCGTTGCTCAAGGATCGGAAAGGCCAGATTGCGATCGATCTTCCGGTACGCGGGAATCTGAAGGATCCGGACTTTAAATACGGGAAGCTGCTGTTGAATACGGTGCTGAATTTGCTGGGCAAGGCCGTCACCTCGCCCTTTGCGTTAATCGGTTCCCTCGTCGGAGGCAGCGGGGAAGAACTGCACGCGATCGAATTTGCTCCCGGACGCAGCGACCTCTCTGAGGCCGAAACGAAAAAGCTGACGACCTTAGTCACGGTGCTGACGGAACGGCCGGCTCTGTCGCTGGATGTGGCAGGCATGGCCGATAAGCAGGTGGATGCGCGGGTGCTGGCCGAAGATCAGTTCCTTGAGCGATTGCGGCAACTCAAACTCGAGGAGGCCGGCAAGCCGGCAGGCAAAGAGCCGGCGCCTGTCCTTTCACCGGAGGATGAATCACGGCTCACGACTGCCTGGTATGCCAAGCAATTCCCTCCGGCAGCAGGTCAGCCTGACGCGCCGGCGCCTTCAGTTGCCGAGATGAAACGGCGGTTACTCCAGACGATCACGATCGAGGAGGGGACGCTCCGCCTTCTGGCGCAACGCCGCGCGGAGCGGATCAGGGAGTGGCTCACGCAGCAGGGGCAGATGGAAGAGGCCAGAGTCTTCATGCTGGAGGCGGGGTTCAAGGACGGGAGCGGAGCCACTGTGCCGACGGCCCTCGCGCTTGCTGCACACTAGCGTCGGTGCAGATGTTAGGTGTTTGTCCGCTAATGGGGCTATGCCGAGGTTCGAGACTACTTCGCGTACCGCATGCGGGTGCCCTGCAAGAGCGAGAGCTCGATTTCTGAGGCAGAGAGTTCTTCTGGAAACAGGGCGCCGGAGATCTTGCAGGCGTTGATGGAGGCGCCTCTCAAGTTGGATTGGCTGAAGTCGATGCCGCGAAGGTCGGATTGCCGGAAGTAGCAATCACTGAAATCCAGCCCGGTGGCGTCCAGGCCGCGGAGATCCAGCCCTCTCAGATCGCAGCTCTTCAAGTCGCACTTGTCGCCTGCGGCCTTCTTGACGTTGAACTCCTTAATGCAGCCTTCGCGCAGGAGTTGATACATAGGGTCGTTACTGATCTTGAGCGATTGTCCCGGTCTATCCATCGACAACTCCTTGGGCTACTGCGGTATCTATCGGCTCAGGGTGTGAAATTCTTAAATGAGAAAGGGGCTTGCACTGGCCTGTCTGAAAAGAGGCCGGGCGTGCAGACCGTGCGGGGGTGAGTCAGTGAAGGGGAGGGCTTGCCTTCAGGGCCGGGAAGTCAGTAAGGTATTGCTCATTATTCCAACGATTTGCAGGGGACGTTCCCCTGGTCAATCTTTGAAAGGAGTTTCATATGGCAATCCGTTTAGGAGATGAAGCCCCGAATTTTACCGCCGACACGACCGAAGGTCCGATTAACTTTCATGAATGGCTTGGCGGCGGATGGGGGATCCTGTTCTCGCATCCGAAGGACTATACCCCGGTCTGTACGACCGAATTAGGGACGGTGGCCAAGATCACTCCTGAGTTCAAGAAGCGGGGGGTGAAAGTTATCGCGGTCAGCGTCGATCCATTGGACTCCCACAAGGGCTGGATCAATGACATCAACGAGACCCAGAAGACCACGATGAACTATCCGATCATTGCCGATCCGGATAAGAAGGTCGCGACCCTCTACGACATGATCCATCCGAATGCGATCGACAACATGACTGTCCGTTCGGTGTTCATTGTCGGGCCTGATAAAAAGGTCAAGCTTACATTGACCTATCCTGCTTCATGTGGCCGGAATTTCGACGAATTGTTGCGAGTGATTGATTCGCTTCAGCTGACGTCAAAGTTCAAGGTTGCCACACCGGCGAACTGGAAGGACGGGGAAGATTGCATCATCACTCCGGCCGTGAATGATGCGGAGGCGAAGACGCTTTTCCCGAAGGGATTCAAGACCGTGAAGCCTTATCTGCGCTATACGCCGCAGCCGAATAAGTAACGAGCATTCACAAGCGATACAGGGGCGGGAGGTGCTGAGCATCTCCCGCCCTTTTAGTTTGGTGGTATGAAGCCTGGTGGGCGCTAGACCAATAACAGCCCGGCAGTGCGAGTTTTTCTCCAGCCGGGACTTTCCAGAAATGCGGCGAAATCTTCGGCTGTACCTGGAAAGCTGGCTTGTATGTCTCGAACCCAGGGATAGGGTGTTGTTTTATTCTTGCGCGGGGTCGCTTGCTTGATGACCGTTTGAAACCACCGCCCCTGAGCTTGGGGGAGCTGGATGACAACATTGGCAAATCGTCCCTGCAGTGTCAGTTTGCCCCGTTTGGTATGTGCTACTGCGATTGGCTGAGCGCCGAGCCACACCAGCCGGCGTTCAAGCGGCAGATGGTCGACCTCTATTCGTTTGCGGAGAACGGTTCGCACCCAGTTCTTGGGGACGTCCGGTTCTGGCACGTCATGGTCGAACCATTGGCGGACATCCATCGTTAGTCCTCGCCCTTCCAGAAAGTTCAGCATGGAGCGCCGCAATCCTTCGCCCAGCCAGGCCGGTGTTTTCCCGACAGTGTCTCGGTGAATCAGATCATTATCGGCAAAGCCTTCAAACGCCGGCCCGAGGATGCGCAGTCCATTGGCTTTGGGATCGAGGCCGACCGGGCTATGGGCCGTGGTGGTGAAGCGATGCCAGAAGGCTGATTGCATCAGGTCCGCTTTGAAGAGTTGCCGCACGCGCTCGAGGGCATCCACAGCCTCTTGGATTGTTTCCGAGGGGAATCCGTACATGAGATACGCATGAATCATGATGCCGGCCTCTTTGAAGGCGGCCGCGACAAGTGCGGTCTGATCGACGGTGATCCCTTTTTTCATCTTGTCGAGAAGGCGATCCGAGGCCGCTTCCAGTCCTGCCGTGACGGCGATACAGCCGGAGGCGGCTAAGAGTCTGCATAGATCCGGTGAAAAGGCCTCTTCGAACCGGATGTTCCCCCACCAGGTGATGTCGTGTTTCCGTTCCAGTAATCCCAGTGCCAGGGCCTTCAATGCGGCAGGCGGGGCGGCTTCATCCACAAAGTGGAATCCCCGTTGTCCGGTTTCGGCAATTAA
>JACOEJ010000023.1:12805-36070 GCA_024998645.1 Nitrospira sp. | reverse complement strand
CCTTTGAGATGCTCAATGAGCGAGAGGATTGGCCGTTCACCGTCGTCCAATGTGATGAAGTCCACGTAGTCGAACACTCGAGGATCGCTGACACGACGCAATTCCGTATTGGCATAGCCGCCGCCAAGCACAATAGGGAGTTTCGGCTTTCTCTGCTTTATCGCCTGGGCAACCCGAAATGCGCCATAGAGATTGCCGGGAAAGGGGACTGACAGACCTACGAGGGTCGGATTCACACGGTCGAGGTGTGGCCACAGGGCATCCAGTAAGAATTCATCCGTCAGGCTGAGCGGATCGTCGAGGGCCGAGGCCAATCGATCAAACGACGACGCGGAGTGAGCCAGATGTTCGGCGTAACGGCTGAGGGCGAAAGATGGGCTGACCGTGGCTTGGACCAGGTCGGCGAGGTCTTCGAGGTAGAGGGTGCCCCAGTGCTTCGCCCGATCTTCAACCGGGACAGATGTCGCAAATCTCGTTTTTCCGTTGAACCGTGGACCCTGCGGAAGAAATCCAGGATGGATGAGCTGCCTGGCGGCTTCCGGATTCTCTCCCTGCAGGAAAGTCACTACTGTTTCGATCGTGCTCAAATAGGCGTCCTCGTCTGCGAGCATGGCGAGGGCTTGTTCGGGAAGATCGTCTTCCTGTTGTCGCACAAGACGAAAGACGTCCCGAAGTCCATCAGGGCTGAAGAGGCGCAACACCATTTCAATCCCAAGATCTGCCTGTTCACAGGTGATCCCCTGAGATTGCAAGAATCCGGTGAGATAGGCGGTGGAAGGGTACGGGGTATTGAGCTGGGTAAGCGGGGGAATCAGTAACAGGACTCGGGGCGCGGTCATGACCTCGACATAGCATACTGTCAGGCGGGAATGCTATGTCGCCGTGCCCGATGGCACGGATAGCTGGTTCTGAAACTTACCGCTTCGTGTCGATGATGCTGCCCAGCATATCGTCGGCAGTTTTAAGCGTGCGGAGATTCGCTTCGAATCCGCGCTGGGCCACGATCTGGCTGACAACTTCTTCTCCGAGATCGACGTTGGACAATTCGACCTGGGCCGCACCGTATCCACGGTCCTTCAGCACGCTTGGTCCGGCGGAATCATCCTTTTGGACTACCGGCAACACGCCGCCGGTTCCGACCTCGACGGACTCAACCCTTGATTTATGGAATCCGTCGGTATTCACATTGGCCACGTTATTGGCGGAGACATCGAGTTTCTTGGCAAAGTTCGTCAGGCCCGATAAGGCAGTGTCAATTGCGGACATCATAAAGCACCTCCCAGTCCCGTTCCGGGATGACCGCCTTGGATCCTGCGGAGGGAGGATTGTTCCGTGAGACAGCTGGCACGCCGGCGGCGCTGGAAGAGGACTGCGTTGTGGCGGCTAGGCTGACCCTGGAACATATGTCCCTCGTTAGGTCCCTTGGCTTTGCGTCCCACCCTCTCAGGTGGTTTGCCTTTGTCACATGGTCGGCATTGATCGGGATTGACCAACCCAACCGCTATTCGAACTGGCCTAAGTGTAGCAGATTCTGCGGGGCTGCAGTGCAGCTGAGCCGCGAGGAAGCAGCACGAACCGGTCTCAATGAGCAGCGGAAAATCTAGCCAGACTCTGCATGAAACGCTCACAAGCTGTAGCGATGCTTTTCGGTGATTCCCGGATCCGGCTACCATACGTGTCTGTCAGGGAGGCTAAATCCCTGAATTGAACAGAACGAACAGCACTAAACAAAGACGGATACCAATGGGTATGAACCCTAAGGGAAGACGCTCAAGTTTGAGGGGCAATCTACCGATTCATTAGAGCTGAATGTCCCTAGTTTGATCGAAGGGCCTGTGACGATATGGCGCATCGTACAATTCCGCTGTCTGACCTGAAGGTCGGGATGTATCTGATTGGGGTGGACCGCCCCTGGCTTCACACGCCGTTTCTTCGGCATAAATTTGAAATCAGCGCGCAAACGGAAATCGACACGTTGCGGGCATCGGGCATTTCGCAGGTGACAATCGATACGGAGCGGGGACTCGATGTCGCTGGTCCTAAGGTAAGACCGGCAGATCCTGCCTCTGGGCTTGAGGATCAGGCAGGGGGGGGCAGTCCGCCGGCCGCGAACTCCGTTCCTCTGGAACGTACGGCCGTGATGCTGGCGGACAATCTTGCGCTGGCGAAGCAGCGGCGGACGGAGTGGATCAATCGGCTCAATCACATCTTTGACGGTACGCGTGCGACGGGGCTGGTGTCTTACGCAGAAGCCTGCCAGTTAGTTGATGAGATGATCGGTTTCATCTTTGAACGCCAGGCGGCCTGTTACGCCGTCATGGGGCTGCGGGAGCAAGACCCGACATTGCATGAGCATGGACTCACCGTGTGCACACTGTCTGTCATTATCGGGCAGGCGTTGGCCTATCCTCGAGAAGTGTTGCAACACGTGGGCGTGGCCGCGCTGCTCCATGATGTGGGTCTTGTCCGTCTGCCCAAGAACATTCTGAAACGTACCAAGTCCATGCCACCGGCTCAGCAAGCCCTCTATGATAGCCATCCGGCGCAGGGACTTGTGGTGTTGGAGAAAAGCGGGGTCCGCGATGCGGAGGTTCTCACCATCATCAGGCACCATCATGTTGCGTCGACGCTTCCAGTCGGTACTGAAGGGCAGCCAGGACAAGACCGAGCGTCCTCCGCGCTTGTGGGGATTGTGGACCAGTATGATGAAATGCTGACCGGCCAAACGGGCGGGCCACCCATGTCGTCCAATCAAGCGATGACGCAACTGTATCAGCGATACCGTGATCAACCGTATTTACTCGACCAGGTGTCCTATCTGATCAGGGCCATAGGCGTGTTTCCTCTCTACAGTCTTGTGGCGTTGAAATCAGGGGAGGTTGGCGTCGTGGGATCCATTACCCCCGGGAAGGCTCACCTTCCTATCCTGTACCTCTGTCGGGATGCGAAAGGCGTGTCCTGTGTGCCACCCCAGGAATTGGATCTTGCGCAAGAGCCGGAAGGCGGACGAAGCATTCATGACATCCGGGACCCACGACGGGAAGGGATCGATGTGGAATCGATTCTGAGGCAGGTGGCCGCATGAGCGCCCAGCCTCAACCGGAGTCGAGCGCGCGCGGGCCGGGACAGATGTCCTGGTTGCCGACTCGAGAAGATGCCTTTCTCTTGATGGAATCGTCGGGTGATGCTGTTTTCATCACCGATCGGAGCGGGCGTATTCTGTCATTAAATCCGATGGCCCAACAGTTGGTCGGACGCACGCGCGATGTGATCGGCCAGCCATTTCAGGAGTTGATGGATTGCCGGTTGCCGGAACCCAATGGGGCGGGCGGCGCTCCATTCCAGCAGATGATGAAAACCGGCGAAGTCACGATGGTGTCACCCCATCAGTGGATGCGAGGGGATGGGACCCGGTTTGAACTCTCGACCACATTCTGGCCAAGAGTGCAGCTGGCCGAACGAGTGGGTGGTGTCATCGTCACGCGGGATTTGACCTCTGAGATGGAAGTGCAGCGAGATGTGCAACGAGTGGCACGATTGGCCGAGGATTCGCCGAATCCGATTGTCGAATTCGATGGTGCCGGCGGGATGCTCTATGCTAACACGGCGATGGTGGAGCTCCTGACCGCATGCGGCGCGCTTGAGAGGGGGGTCGAGGCGATGCTCCCTCCCAATCTTGAGATGATTCTTAAGGATTGCCTGCGCACCCGTTCTGCAACTTCTCGCATTGAGCATGTGATCGCTGACCGAATCCTCGCCTGGTCGTTTTTTCCCTTGGGTGACCTCGATCAGATTCGAGCCTATGGGTTTGATGTGACGGCCGACGTGGCATTGCGTCGAGCGAAAGAAGTGGCTGAGGAGTCTGCCCGTGCCAAGGGGATTTTTTTGGCTACCATGAGTCACGAACTCCGGACGCCGATGAACGGGGTGTTGGGGTGCACGCAGTTGTTGCAGGATACGTCATTGACCGATGCGCAACGGCAATTACTTCAAACCATGCATCGGTCTGCCGAAGCGCTCTTGGCTCTGGTGAATGACATCTTGGATTTCTCAAAGATCGAAGCAGGCAAGATGTCCCTGGAAACAGCGGATGTGCATCTTCGTTCGCTCATCGATGATGTCCTGACCCTCGTCTCTGAACTCGCGAAAAAGAAGGCGCTGGAATTGACGGTGGATGTCGCGCCGGATGTGCCGGAAAGCCTGCGAGGGGACCCGGTGCGCCTGCGCCAGATTCTCTTCAATCTAGTCGGCAATGCGATCAAATTTACAGAGGCGGGAAGCGTGGCGGTCTCTGTCACGTTGCAGCCATCGCCTTCTCATCTGCCGGATAGCATCCTGCTTGGGTGGAGCATTGCGGACACCGGCATCGGCATGACGGATGAACAGCAGACCAGACTGTTTCAGGCGTACTCGCAGGCGGAGACGTCGACCGCAAGGAACTTTGGAGGAACGGGTCTCGGGCTGATGATCTGCCGCCAGCTTGTCGAGCTGATGGGGGGGGAGATTGCGGTCGAAAGCCGGGCCGGAGAGGGGACCACATTCCGTTACACGACCCTGGTGTTACCGGCAATTCAGCGGGAACATGGCGAACTCGTGGTCACAGAGATAGGCAAGCCGGAGTCAAGGTCAGGCGTTCCGAAACGCATACTAGTGGCCGACGACAACGAGATCAACCAGGTGGTTGCGTGCAAGTTTCTCCAGAAACTCGGCTACGAAGTCGAGGTCGTCCGGAATGGTCGCGAAGCGCTGGAAGCGGCGGCGAGGACTCCCTACGACGCGATTTTGATGGACTGCGAAATGCCGGAGATGGATGGCTATAACGCCACTCGTGCAATCCGGCAACGGGAGACGGGGCAGGAAAGACGCATTCCTGTCATTGCCCTGACCGGGCACGCCTCCGCAGATGACGAGCGAGTCTGCTTGGATGCCGGAATGGATGCCGTCCTCACCAAGCCGGTGACGCTTCCGGCGCTGCGTGGGACCCTCGATCGCATCCTTCGGCGCGAATAGGAATCGTCTCAATCGCAATTGCCGACCTGGCTCTTCCTCCTCAGGCCACTGGACGCATCGCGTCTTCATCGGGTACGTTCTCGCACCGTACAGGGGAGACGACCGGTGGCGCCAGACTATCTACTCTACAGCGATTTCAACTGCCCCTTCTGCTACGCCCTGCATGAGCGGCTGTATGAGTTGCAGCTGCTCGATCGCTGTGAGTGGCGGGGCGTGCAACATGCGCCGCATCTGCCGCGCCCCTTGAAGGCGTGGGAGGGTTCGTTAGGGGCGGAATTGCGCCATGAGGTGGCGGTCGTTCAAAGGCTGGCGCCGGGGCTTCCGATCACGCTGCCTCCCGGTAAACCGAATACCGGACCGGCGATTGCCATGGCCGCATCGCTGTTCCAGCGCAATCGTGATGCAGGGATGCAGATTGTGCGCGCCTTGTACCACGCATTCTGGGTACAAGGACAAGACATTTCGAACCCCCTCGTTCTAGACGAGTTCGGGATTGCAGACGGGAGTGATCTCGACCAGGTGATGGGGGGGTGGGAAGCGGCCTGGCACGAGACTGGCCAGGCCGGAGTTCCCCTGGTGGTCTCACCAGGAGGCGTCTTGCTGGTCGGGTGTGTGCCGACCGAGCAGATTCAAGCGTTCTTCAGATTACAGGACTGACGCTATGCGATGTCGAGAGTCATGACGTAGGTCTGCAGTTCCTGCCGTCGTTCCTCCTCCGTAGCTTTAAGCGTCTCGATCTCTTTCCGGAGTTTCTCCAGTTCCGTTTCCTGCTGATCCAACTTCTTCACATAGCGATTGTACAGATCCGAGTTCTGTTGAAGTCTCTGCATGTTCTCGCGAATGCGGCCGTGCTCAGCCGTGATCTCGCCGATGCGCTGTTCGAGTCTGGTGCGGTGCGCGCGGGTGTCATCAAGTTTAGTCCGTAGGGACGCGACGCGTTGCAGGGCTTCTTTCACTTTTGCGCTGACCTCTTTGGCCTGTTGGAAATAGACGATCTGGTCGAGGCCGCTTTCCATCAAGAGAATCGATTCCTGGATTGGGAGCGCTTCTTTCACGCGCAGGGTGGCGGTGTTTCCGGCATCCACCGCGACGCTGAAGCGATACAGGTCCCTGGTCCGTTCCGGCGCGTCCTTCGGCTCGACGAGTTTCCAATCGGCTCGATAGGGGTGCTCGATCAAGACGGTTCTGGGCTTCTGATCGCGATTCCTGACGAGGTAGGTTCGATCCTCAACCAGCCGGCGGGAGACCAGCATGGTGCCCTTCTTGAGCGAAACAGTCGCGAGCTCCTGTACGCCGCCTTCGATCTTGGGCTCGACTTCCGTTTTCAGGTCGAGCGCATAACTGATCAGCCGATCCTGTCCCGGCGCCAGATCGTGGATCTGCGCATCGCCGGCGTAGGCGCCGCCATCGAACACGGTGATGGGGCCTTGCATCAGATGGAGCGTTGAGCTGTTCTTGAGGCGGTAGCCGTTGAGCGGATGTTTTGCATTCACGGATTGGTTATAGACGGCGACTTTCTGGCCCTGGAGGGATTGGCCGATGATCGGCAACAGTGCGCTCTGATGTTTGCCCAACGTGACCGGTTGATCCAGACGATATTCGAACAGCTCGCCCTTGTCTTCGGCCATGGCCATCGATGTGACGCCCTGGTCGATTCGTCCCATCTCCATGTCCGCGGCCATGGCCATTTCCGCCGGCGCGCTGGCTCGGCCACCCGCAAAGCCTTCGGCCAGCTTTCCCAGTAGCCGTTCCTTCTTCATCTCGCTCCGGGCCGGAGAGGCGGCCGCCGGGGCCGGAGGTTTGGCCTCATCCATGGTGTCCCCGTAGGTCTGAGGTTTGAGATTCGCATAGAGTTCCGGTTGCACGACCGGTCGGGGATTGTAGAGCGGCTGATAGAGATCCATCGTGAAGGAAATGGGCCGACCGGAAATGAGCGAGAGCTTCACATTCTGCCAGTCCTGGTGCGTCTGATTCTCCACGATCGCCCAGCCTTGCAGGTACGGCGCTTTCTCCTCATCGAGCACCAGGCGATAGGTCGTTTTCCAGACCGGGGTTTCGGACAGATAGGCCACACGGGCCTGGCGGCTTCCCGTACCGTCGAACAGAATGGAGACCGTCTTGCGCTGCGCATCGTGATGGCCGGCTAATGTGACCAGGGCTTGCTGCAGTTCCGCGTTCAAGCCGGCATCTAATAATTTGATCCGTTGGATCTGCGCGAAGGGGACCGAACGAAAACCGTCCTCAGTCAGGAGGTTGAGATATTCCTGCTCAGTGGTTCGACGAGTCTGACCATCACTCAACGATTCCGTTTTCTTTTCCACACCCAGAATCGTGCCCAGCAGGGAATTAGGTGCCGCGACTTCGACCCGTTCGCCGCGGACCTGGGTCAGGATCTGGCCCATGGTCGGGTTGCCGTTCAAATTGATGCCGAAGCTGCCGAGAGTTTTTGTGAGGGGATCGCGCGATCCATAGGTGACGGTGGAAATCTTTCCGCCGCCAAAATCCTGGACCACGAGGCTCTTCAAAAGGTCGTTGATTTGATTGGTCTGGAGCCGCAGGTCCCATTGCGTCCGGTCGGTCACGGTGCCGTCATGCTGGAAGTAGCCGACCCCGCTGGAGTAGAGGATGATCCTGGACAAGGGCAGCGGCTCAGCTGTCTCTACTGCCGGGCTTGGCGGAGGAGCCAGGAGGGTGAAGAGACCGGCACAGGAGAGCACGACCGGAGAGATTACCGCACGCCAGCCACGTCGCATGGGAGCCTCCATCGTAAAGAGTGTCGCCGTGGATCGATGCGATCCAGGGCGTAGGTGATATGACCTATCCCTGATATGTCGTCAAGGGGCCGATCCTTTCACCCGTTTTCCGTTGACCGTGGCGCATGGTAGGGTAGCGCCTATGAACAAGTCTGAGGCGGAGACGATTCGACAGATTCTAGCGGACTGCCGGACGATTGCCGTGGTCGGCGCGTCGTCCAATCCCGCTCGCGCGTCCAATCATGTGGCCGCCTATATGAAGGCGCAAGGCTACCGGGTCATTCCGGTGAATCCCAATGAACAGACCGTCATCGGCGAGCAGGCCTATCCCTCGCTCATAGTTGTGCCCGGTCCTATCGATCTGGTCGATATCTTTCGGAAGTCGGAAGATGTCCTGCCGATCGTCGAAGAAGCGATCGCGCGTGGCGCGAAAGCCATCTGGATGCAAGAAGGCGTCATCAACGAAGCCGCGGCGCAGCTCGCGCGAGAAGCCGGCCTCGCCGTGGTGATGGATCGCTGCTGGCTGAAGGACCATGTGGCGCGGCGACCGCATGAATAATTCGTCAGCGATCCCTCCGCAAGAGCCATCAGGAGAGGCAATCCGCCGCCAGGCCCTCGTCGAGGCAGCTGAATTATTGGCGAAGGTGTTGGATACCACGGTCAGAATTCCCGGGACCTCGCTCTATCTCGGGCTCGATCCACTGATCGGGCTCATTCCTGGCATCGGCGATGTGTTGGCGAATCTGATCGGGGCGGTCATCCTGGGCATGGCCGCGCGCCTGGAGGTTCCGCGCATCGTCATCACCCGAATGAGTCTGAATCTTCTGGTCAACGGAGTCATTGGCGCGATTCCCATCCTCGGCGACCTCTTCTCTGTCTGGTTTCGCAGCAACAGCCGGAATGCGGATCTGCTTCGCCAGGCGGCGACGCAAGCAACCAGACGCACCCGCTATGATTGGACCTATGTCATTGGAATCATCGGCGGGACGGTCGTGCTACTCCTGGGTCTTGTCGCCTTCGTGCTGTGGATGGCGATCAGCCTCTGGAGCCGGTTTGCCGGAATGCAGTAGAGCGGGATCCGTGCCGGTTAAAACCCAGCTTGTCCTTGGCCGTGCGCCACTTCCATGATACATCTGGAGCGGTTTATTCAAGGAGGATGCATGAACGGCTCGGATGTGACGCAATCGGTTGCGGCAGAAAAACCCGCAGAGTATGGAAAAGTTTTGGTCGTCGATGATGATCCCGCGGTCTGCCATGTGACCGGTCAGATGTTGGAACTCCACGGCTTTGAGGTGTTGTACGCGGAGAATGGAGAGCAGGCGCTGGCGCTCTTCGACGAATATGACGATCAGGTGTCGATTCTGGTGGCGGATATCGTGATGCCGAAGATGTCCGGACCGCAATTGGCCCATCTGTTACGCATCCAGCGGCCGGAATTGCCGGTCTTATTTGTGTCGGGCCTGGTATCGTACGCGAATTTCGAGGGGGTGATGGGCGGGTGGATGCTGAAGAAGCCCTATTCTCCCTCGATCCTGGCGTCGAAAGTCCGCGATGTGTTAGCGGCATTCGAATCGAAGTCCGGAGTGGCCTCCTAATCCAGCCGATACAAAGCAATGCGCTATCCAACCAGCCGGTCTTTGAAGGTGAGTTCGGCGACGGCCGATTTATCCAGCTCGCCTTTCCCGCTCGCCACCAGCCGTTGATATTGCGCCAGCGTTGCGTCCGCCACCGGGAGCGTCAGTCCGGCCGCGCGTCCCAGCGCGACGGCGATGCCGGAATCTTTCGCGGCGTGCGCCGCAGAAAAGTAGCAGTCATGGGCCCGCTGCTGCATGTCCTCTCCGTCGGTCTCCAGCACGCGGGAGTTCGCGCCGGTTTGACTGAAGACCTCGCGGAGCATCGTCAGATCCAATCCGAGGGCCTGTCCTAATCCGAGCCCTTCCGCCAGCGCCGCCGTATTGCAGTTCATTACCATATTCACCAGCGCTTTCACCTCCGCCGCCGTCCCGCTCGCGCCGACGTAGCGGACGGTTTTCCCCAGTGTCTCCAGCATCGGCTTAGCCCGCTCAAAGGTCATGCGTCGCCCGGCGCACATCAGATAGAGCGTGCCTTGCCGCGCTTGCGGAATGCTGCTCGCCATGCAGGCTTCGAGTGATGCGCCGCCGAGCGCGGTGACACGCTGTTCCACTTCGCGATGGATCGACGGTGACACGGTCGCGCAATTGATGAAGAGGCGGCCCTTCGCGTGGGCAAGGAGGCTGGTGGGATTATCGACAGCAAAGATCTGATCCATCGCCGCATCGTCGGTGACCACGGTGATGACCGTCTGTGAGGCCTGGGCCACGGCCGCCGGGTCCGCAGCGGCCTGACAGCCGAGCTCTTTCGCCAATGCAGCGGCGACGGAGGTCTGCCGGTCATAGACGGCCGAGAGCGGAAAGCCGAAATCTTTCAGGCGGCGCGCCATATTCGCGCCCATGCGTCCGACGCCGACGAATCCGATAGTCTCATGTGTCGTGGACATGACAGTGGCTCCCTGCAACGGGCACGGGGATTTCTCGTGCCCGGTATCGCGCTAGAGTGGTTGTGGGGTTTCCGGTTGTGGCGTGAGGCGGGTCCAACGCAGGCTGGTTTTCCCGTCGCTGGTCGTGAAGCCGTCCTCCTGCGTGGCGACGATGCCCAAATTCCGCTGCCGCTTCTGCGTGGGCTGCAATTGCACGATGCCGCCCTTCGTCACGACCGTGCCGCGGGTTTGATCCATGATGAAGAGATCCGTGGCCGCAGACGCTTTAATGGTCCAGACAAAGGTGGCCGGCCCGCCGGCATAGGTGCCCGTGCTTTCCCAGACTCCCACCAGGGCGCGATCCACGCTCTTAAGTTGAAACACCGGCACGCTCGTGGTGTTGTTCCGCAGGCTCCAGAGTTCAGCGGGAATTTTGCTGGGATGCTGATCGTCGTCCAGCTTCGTCCAGGTGCTATGGAGACTGCCGGTGGTCACAAACGAATCGGGTTGCCTCGTGACATAGGTGCCTTTCCACGATTGGCCCTTGAATGTATTCGCGCGGTCGAGCGACCAGCGGCCGGACTCGGCGTCCAGCACCCCGTCGAATTGCGTCAGGGACGAGAGCGTCCAGGATTGATTCTGTCCGATGACTAATAGGTAATTATGCTTCGTCGTGCCCTGTAGGGCGTGTGCCTGCCAGGTGCCCACCAGTGTGCCGGTGTCGATCGTCGAGGCTTTGGTGGGGCCGGTCGAGTCTGTCTCGCCCACAGTTCTTGTCTGCGTGACTGTCACCGGCGAGGTATGCAGGAGCGACGGGGCTCCGGTCTGGCGATCCGCCGTGGCCGCCTCTGTGGAGGCTGCGGGAGGCGGAGGTGGAATCCGGGAGGCGACGACGGCAGCCCCATACCGTTCCGCTGCGCTCTTGCCGATGGTCATCACTGAGTCTGAAAGGCTGCTCGCATGAATGGACGAGACCATGACCGTGACGAGATTTTCGCCGTTTAAGAAGGTCAGTCGCGACAACGAGGGCGGGGAGTCAATCCGAATGGCCCCGTCTCCCAGGCCCGCCACGAGCACGCTGTCGCGTCTGAGCCGGTCCTTGTTGAATCCGGCGCGCCGGTCCTTGCCGGGGGTTTCGTCCACCTGCACGGTCACGGCATTGGCGCTGTCGCGGGTTGATTTGAAGACACAGGTAGTCGCATTGGTGCGCTGGCCTTCGCGGGCCGGTTCGCCCAAGGCGCGTTCGGCCTCTGCCGAGGTGATCAGGGAACAGGGATCGGTGTCCGAGGCAAACGGGGAGAGGCCGTTACCGCAGGAGATGAGGGTAAGACTGGACAGGCATAGACTGCTGAACGAGAACCAGCGTGACATACAGACACAAACTCCAGAAGGTGGAGAAATGATTGTACATGGATCATGGGTCAGGTGCTACCCGCTCCATCGGGGGAGCGGGTAGAGACTGAGAGGAAGAACCTAGGAAGGTTCACGCCATCGAGGTGCGACCGGGCCGACGATTACCCCGCGACAAATTTCAGCGAGACGCCGTTGATGCAGTAACGAAGTCCGGTCGGCTTCGGGCCGTCATCGAAGATATGTCCCTGGTGACCGCCGCAGCGGGCGCAATGCACTTCAGTGCGGGTCATGAAGAATTTCGAGTCGGTGCGCGTCTCGACCACCTTCGGATCGATCGGCTGCCAGAAGCTGGGCCAGCCGGTGCCGCTGTCGAATTTATGCTCCGACGAATAGGCGGGGAGGTCGCAGCCCGCGCAGTAATAGATGCCGGAGGCGTGATTCTCATGCAGCGGACTCGTAAACGCCCGCTCCGTGTCTTCGTGGCGCAACACTTGATAGGCCGCAGGCGACAGCAGCTTCTTCCACTCGTCGTCGGCCTTCGTCACTTTGACAATGGCGGGGATCTCAATCTTGGGAGGCATAGGGCTTCTCCTTGTATCTCTTCAGGGATGGAATCTGAGGTTCAGTCGAATGAGTGAACCAATCCTTACATAAGCCCATGCGCCAGGGCAAGGAGCGGGGGAACATCCTACATGTGAAATGGTGACTGATGAATAGCCCCCGTGACACACGGGCTACGGCTCTGGTTTCTTCTCAAAACCCTTGAGGAACGGAGCGATGGTGTCGATGGGGATCGGGAAGATGGTTGTCGAGTTCTTCTCCGCCGCGATTTCCACGAGCGTTTGCAAATACCGGAGTTGCAAGGCAGCCGGGTTGCGGCTAATCACATCGGCGGCATCGGCCAGGCGGCGCGAGGCTTCGAATTCGCCTTCGGCGTGGATGACTTTCGCGCGCCGTTCGCGTTCCGCTTCCGCCTGGCGCGCGATAGCCCGCTGCATCTCCTGCGGCAGGTCCACGTTCTTGACCTCCACGGCGGAGACTTTGATGCCCCAGGGCTCTGTCTGCTGGTCGATAATCCGCTGGAGATCGGCGTTGATCTGCTCCCGCTTCGACAGCAAGTCGTCGAGCTGGCTTTGGCCCAGCACACTGCGGAGCGTCGTTTGCGACATCATGGAGGTGGCGTAGAGATAATCTTCGACTTGAATGATTGCGCGCTCCTGGTCCACAACCCGGAAGTAAATGACGGCGTTCACCTTGACGCTGACGTTGTCCCTGGTGATCACGTCCTGGGGAGGCACGTCCATCGTCACTGTGCGCAAACTGACCCGCACCAGTTTGTCGATAAACGGAAGGATGATGACCACGCCGGGCCCGTTGCCCCCGACCAGTCCGCGCGCCAGCCGTCCCCATCGAAAGATGACGCCGCGTTCGTACTCCCGCAGGACGTTGAAGCCCATCAGAATCAGGATGAGGAGCAGGATGACCAGCGCGAATGGACTGAACATCATGTCAGGCCTCTTTCTGTTGAGAATAGGGTTTTACGCGCAACCGTAAGCCTTCCACGCCGGTGACTTCCGCTTCGTCTCCTGGCTTGAGCGG
This sequence comes from Nitrospira sp., assembly GCA_024998645.1. GTDB lineage: Bacteria > Nitrospirota > Nitrospiria > Nitrospirales > Nitrospiraceae > Nitrospira_D. Next base: position 22,858 of record JACOEJ010000023.1, on the reverse strand, counting down.
CTGATCGCTGACGGCGTCCCAGAGTTCCCCGTGGACCGCGAACTGGCCATGCGGTGTCAGCGCGGTTTTGGCAATTCCCACCAGGCCGATCATTTCCTCACGGCCGGTCATCGGCCGTTGGCGCATCGCACGGATGCCCATCCCGACCATGAAGAGGGAGAATGCCGCGGTGAGTGCGACCACCGGCAGGATGACGGACCAGGAAATCTGAAGAAACTCCACGTCGGTTTTGATCAGCATGACAGAGCCGAGGAGCATCGAGACCGCTCCGCCGATGCCCAGCAAGCCGTAACTGGTGATGCTGGCTTCCAGGATGAAGAACACAATCCCGAGGAGAAAGAGCAGGACGCCCGCATAGTTGATCGGCAGCGACTGGAACGAGTAAAAGGCCAGGATCAAGCTGATCGCACCGACGACTCCGGGCAGGATCGCACCGGGATTATACAACTCGGCAATGAGACCGATCGTGCCGATCGTCATGAGCAGATAGGCGATATTGGGATCGCTGAGCGTCTTGAGGAATTCCAGGCGGAGTCCCATCGGGAAGTCCCGGACCGCTGCAGTTGCCGTATGCAGCACCGTCGGACCGTTCGGCAGCGCGATTGATCGGCCGTCCAGGTGCTTCAAGAGCGCCGGAATATTCTCCGCAACCAGATCGACGACTTTCAGCTTCAGGGCTTCTCCTTCCGTGACGGACACGCTCTTTCGGACCGCATCCTCAGCCCAGGCGACATTCCGCCCCCGCTGTTCGGCGATCGATTTGAGGTAGGCGACCGAGTCATTTTCCATCTTCTCCTTCATCGTCGCATCCATCTCGCCGCCGCCCATGGCGACGGGATGGGCCGCGCCGATATTCGTCCCGGGGGCCATGGCCGCGATGTGCGCGGCCATGGTGATGAAGACTCCGGCCGAGGCGGCGCGTCCGCTCGACGGCGAGACATAGACAATGACCGGGAGCGCGGAGCCGGTGATGTCCTGAATAATGAGCCGCATCGACGAATCGAGTCCGCCGGGCGTATTGAGGCGGATGATCAAAGCCTGCGCGCCGCTCTCCTGCGCGGAGAGAAGTGCATCGTGCAGGTACTCGGCGGAGACAGGATTGATGACTCCGTCGTATGTGGCGACTGTCACGAAGGACTCGGCTTGCATAGCAAGCGGGGCAGTCAGCAAGGGGGATAGCATCGCGCCAATCGCGATGATCAGGGGCAGGAACCAAAGACGGGGAGTGGGACGACTGCTCGGAAAATCCATCGAGGTGTCCCTCCGACAGACCCGGATCAGAGTGAACCGTCATGAGCTATTTTGAGCATACGAGCAGCCGGAAGTACTGTCAAGGAAGAGGGAGGCGGGGTGTGCGGCGGAGACGACCCTCCGTCTGCTCCGGCACTGTGGCGCGACCACGCTACGTTGATCATCTGCTCAACGCCGAAACTTGTTCCGTTCAATGCATCGCCTGAACGGAACTTCGAACATCGGCATTGCCAGCCAGGAGCTGGCCGCAGCTGATCAACAAGCGTGGTGCCCGCGCCTTCGTGCATGTCGCAGGTGGAGTGTTGTCTCCGCTGCACGTGGGAAAGGAAGGAAGATAAGGCTCGATGGCCCCGCTTCTCCGGTGACGTTCGCATTGATCCCCAGCCCCTTGAGGGGGAAAGGGGAAGATCGTGCGAGTCGCAGACGGGATATCGTTTCCGCCGCACTTAGGAAAGATGGACGGAAACTATTGCTGTGCCAGGATATCGAATGTCAATTGGTCCGGCCTGCCGTCGAAGTATTTGAGCAGGGCGTCTTTGAAGATTGTGTTGTCGGTGGTGGCGGTCATAAACAAGGTCATGCAGGATCGGAATTTCAGATTGTCGGGGGAGGAGAAGATCTCTTCAGCGCTGTGCCCATCTACATTCAGGACAAGCTGCGTACATTCTCGGAGTCTGGGACCTAAAACAGGGTGTTGGAGATAGGCCTTGGCTTCGTCGAGAGAGCCGATGGCAAATTTCTGCGCCATTCCACTGTGACCAAGACCTGTGATCTGAGGAAAGATAAACCAGATCCAGTGACTAGACTTTCTCCCGGCTCGCAGCTCATCAAGGACTGTGTCATAGGCGCGCTCTTGCGCGGCGAGAAAGCGTTGCAGATTGTAATCCTCGGTCATGGAGTGTGCCTGCTGCCGCATTATTCAAGATTCAGAATGGCCCCGTCCCTCTCCTCTGGGAATAGGTTTCTGATAAATTTAAACTTCCCATTCTTATGTGTCATTGATCAGCCTGTGTTTTTATCCACTTGATACGATCTCGAGCCCATTGTCGTACCATTTGGCTGGGATGTTTTAGCCATGACTCTAGCAATTTTATTAGGGGTTGAAGATGAGGTGCTACTGAACCATACCCAGACATTGGATGTAAGCGACTTGATAGAGCGGGAAGAACGCCTACTACCTCACCAAACTCCGAAATAAAGTCCTTGATTGCGGGGTGCCATTCTAGGTTGCCACTTTCATGTGTTGTTGTAATGGGCAGCCATTTCGTCACGATGGAGGCGCGATTGCTTGGGTCTTCTCGAACCCACTCCAAATAGAGATTTGCTGGAACAGCAGATGAAAATCTGGCTCCCAGGAAATTGTCATGTTCATCCCTGAATAACCAATTAATTTGATGGCGGATTAGATAATCGTTTGTGACAAGAAGCTTCGAGATCCTCGTCCAAACTTCTCGAGGGTAAATTCCCAATAGCAGGCTTAATGATTTACGAGCTGAGCCACTGAGTTCATGGAACACATCGGCCCTTATTGGAGAGCAGATACTAAGAAGCTGGTCTATCAGCGCCTGGGCAAACTGATGATCGATTAACTTGAGTCGAGCCAAGAGAGCAATCATGCGTTCTAAGTTGTGCCCCATCATGCGATTCTGACTCGCCGCGTCGAATAGCCTTGGGTCTAGAAGCACGCTCCGCAATAGGGCAAGAAGCTCACCTGTTAGCTCCTTCCCCCCGTGTAGGATCATTGTGATGATGTCAATTGCTGCCAGTAATCCAGCAGGTCCACACTGCATGAGCTCTCCCAGAAGTGGAAGGACAGCTTGAGCCTCAAGATGCGCCATTCTTCTTCCGTAAGAAAGAGTCGCGCATTGCCAGGGCTTTACATCGCCTGATTGCAGGAGAGAAATGACGAGCTCAATATCAGCTGGCTGCAGCTTGCCTGAGCCGATCAACGAGATTGCCTCTTTCTTCAATTTCGAAGAACGTAGGGCCATGCGAATGCATTCGCGAGCAGCGATCGGATCGCGCGTATCAACACCAGCGATAAGTCCGCCAAAGAAATCCATATTTGGTTGGACTTCCAGCAATTCGGTTTTATCGAGCGCAGCCTTGAAGAGGGCCACTCCATTTTGAGCAAGTTCAGCAAGGCGGCGAGCAAAAGGAGAGACTGTTTTGCCCTCACTCACGACAAAGCGATCAAGAGCTCGGTCGATGGCATATGAGTCGAGGGATATTAGCTCTGCCAGGCGAATGGCCTTCCTAGTCGCATACTCGAAATCTTGCTGTGAAGACTGCTCTTGGTCATAGTCGATGTCGGGATCGTGAAATTCATGCCCCCAACCATGTGTATAAAGAATGGCGAGGTCAACAGGATCTGTTGGCATCAGCTCGTCAAAGTAAGCCCTGGTTTCTGTTCCAAGTTCCTGGGGAGCCTCCTTCCGGTCAAAGTATAGCCATTCATTAACCTTCTCTACGGCCTCTGGCCAAAAACTATAACGAGACAAGATATGAGAGATGGTTGCCTTGAGTTCCTGGAAAGGTAGTTTTCCAATCAGCCCGCGAATATGAGATCCGATGATGTCCTTTGCCTGCTTTGCGAAGGGGTCGTTGCTAAGCGCAATAGCTGTCAAGCGTTCGAGTGCAGCTCGAAGGTAGTCCAAAATCTCGCCATATGTTGTTGGCTCCCAATCTCGTAAACGCTCTTGGGTGCCGATTTCTTCTGCTCCTCCTCCGCGTGAAAAATGACCCGTTTCTAGGATTCTGTTAAGTGCAGCGATACAAACTTCACGCTCTTTTTGGTTTGGTGAGCGCAGCCCATCATCGAGCACAAGTAACCGCATGTCGGGTGATGCTTCAGTGCCACTTAAGTAAATTTGAAAGAGTTGGGTAAATTGACCAGTCGCATTATTCGAAATAGTCTGTTCTGTCTCTGAAGCCGCAAGCCGACGGAGCAACGTCGCTGCAGTGTCGAAAGAGTCTCGTCTAAAGACGAGCTTTTCTAGCGCCCAGACTAAATGGCGTCTGCCGGAATTAACTTGCTTAAGCTCTTCGAGGGATAAGCTGCCGAACACTCTTTGGATGGTTGCCATCACCAGTTCAGGATCGACATGAATAAGAAGACCTATATATTCTGTGCCTGAATCGGTGTTGAGGGTCGCAAGATTACCCAGGTAGTTATCGGCAAGGAGGCTTTGAGTTAATGCCTTGGCCTCGGGAGAAGTATCAAGCCACTTCATACGACGAAGAAGACTCTTTCTTAGATTAACCGGTGCATCCAAAAAGATGTCAACAAGAGTAGCGGTGGGAAGAAGTGCTAATCGGTTTGCTCCAAGAGAAGCTGCGAGAGGGATTGGCGCAACCTGGACGTAGTCACCGCGTTTTAGTATGACGCCTCTAGATGAGATGGACTTGATATGCTCAACAAAAGTATCTTGATTTATTCCTCCAATTCTTTCGGCGATGAATTTGCCTTCTTCAGCGACTTGACCGGTAAGCCCGACCGACTCAAAGAGGCTGAGAACCTCCAAGGACTTCTGTACGTCACCGTTCTGTTGACGCCTTCCCCAAACTATTCGTGTAACCAATTCCTCAGCCGAAATTATTGATTGTCGTCCCGAGCCATTCTGCCTTGCTGCCAGCACGGCCATCTTGGGGAATCCTTTTGCAAGTTCCTGAATCCTGCTTGAATCAGCGTCGCTCAATCTTGGAGCGACGGCCTTTGCTATCGAGCCAATAGTTTTATCGGATGCCGGTTCAAAGCGAATCACCAGTGAATTTTGCGAATCTTGGATCTTAGTCTCAACGTCTATGGTGACAAGGCGCAAACGAGACCCTGCGCGACATGTAATCGCCGCTAGTTTCATATGGAGATCATCGGGGCATTCATCTACCACCAAAATTGCTGGCCCTGCTGAATCGGCAATTTCGAGTGCAAGTTTCCCAACCTCCTCTCCGACAATTCTTAGGTCGGCATAGATAACAGCAGCTCTGTCAAGCTCATCTGATAGGAGTTCCTGCCTGTTGAATAACTCAAAGGCAAATCGCGTCTTACCGAACCCCGACGGCCCTGCTATCCGCAACACAGCTTTGTCTTTTGCCAAATGCCCCAAAGCATTTCCTGCAGCCTGGATGAAGTTCCACAATTCAGCCTTTGCCCCTTGCGAGTCCCTCCCAGCATTGGAGATGTTGATTGATTTAAAGCGCGGCATCTCATCGTTAATCCAGGGGATCTTAGTTATCTCATCCTCGCGTCCCCAAACTTCATGTGATTGGAAACCTGCTAGAGAACGCCCTCTCTTGAGTGAGGCCAGCCAAAGTGCAACGGGGGGATGTGTGTTTACCCAGTTAGCGATACGATTCGCGTCGTAGATTTCGATAGCCTTGAGATATTTGGGATTCTTCTTCCCTCGACGGATAGCCGTTAGTACCGCCTTTCGGAGCCTATCTATCTTCTGTCCTCCAAACGCATGAGAGCAAAAGACCACATATGCACCTCGCTCTTTGAGTGCTCGCGAAATGGCTGGGTTCAATTTCGCTGGCCCTTTTTTAGGCTTTTTGAGAACTTCCGAGGTAATTGAAGCTTCCGTTAGATTACGAGCCTTCGATTGAAAAATGTTAAAACGGGTTGGGAAAAATGCTGTTGAGCCTAAGCCGCCGCGCCATTCCACCCGGCCGTCTTCACCGCCATCTGCTACAGTAATTTGAAGCGGAACTGTTGTTGCGCGCAGCGGAATATCAATCAAACGGCATTCCTCGAGAATCAACCGTTTCATTAGTTCAACTAGCTGAGTGTCGCTCAGTTGATTGATCTGATTGGTTTCAGCTTCAAAAAACATTCGTGCTCCAGCAAAGTGTTGTTCTGTCCGAGCCTAATTTATTCAACTGTTCGCGTCAAACCAGAATCTGTATGGAAGAAACTGGTGACTGCGTCCATTGTTGGAATTGAGCTGAGAAGCCGAGCGGAAGTTCTTATGCCAATAGCGAGACCTCGGTGTCGAATAGGGGATTTTTGAACTTACGGGGGAGTCGCGGTCGCTAGCGGTTCATCAGGTTCAGCCGGTGGGGATGGGGGACATCGTGGTTGAAGATCGCCGGCAGGACTTCTTCGATCCGCTACACCGGAATGACGCTGAGCTCGTCGCGCAATCTGGTCTTCTGATCCCCTTGGAAACCGGCACCCCTTACATTTGGCTCGATGACCCTGCTATGGTACGGTCATGTCTACAAATGCTCCTATCGTGTCACTCACTGTGAATTGTGCGAATGGCCAGTGCGGGAGAGAGCTCGACTCTCAGCGCAACCAGGGCTACCCCGATTCGACGGTGCCGCCTGGTTACATCCACAAGGCCTACGATCCGGCTCTTCCGCCGTTCCAAGTCGTCTGTATGAAATGCGGACACTACTCGCTCCGCTATCAACGGCCCAGACCTGACTGATTGACTCGTGACCTTCTCAGCGCTCGCTGACCTCCCAACTTAAATCTGGTACTGTTGGCCCCCATGACGCGCAATGTCCGGTCTGCCTTCGTTCTTCTTCTATTTCTACTATCCGGCGTACTGATCTTTCCTACTGCGACCGTTCTTGCCCTTGATCGTGAAGTTCCCGCCATTGTTCCCGCTCCGCAGACTGCCGGCTGGTGGATGCCGCAACATGAGCGCAATGTGGCACGGGTGCGACAGGGGTCTGTCGATCTGCTGATGATCGGCGATTCCATCACACAGGGATGGCGAGATGAGGGGCGGCGGGTGTGGGAGCGCTACTATGCCCATCGCCGGGCGGTGAATCTGGGATTCAATAGTGATCGGACTGAGCAGGTCTTGTGGCGGTTGCAGCACGGAGAGATCGACGGAATTCACCCCAAGGCGGCGGTGGTCATGATCGGCACGAACAACTCGGGGACAAGAGAAGACCCACCAGAGGAGACGGCTACCGGCGTGCAGGCGATTGTGACACTGCTACGTGCGAAGCTTCCAGAGACCAAGATTCTCCTGCTCGGCATCTTCCCGCGAGGCGCAACTTCGAGTGATTCCCTTCGCCGTGTAAACGGATCGATCAATGCTCGTCTCCGTGGATTCGCGGACGGTCAGCACCTGTTCTATCTGGATCTCGGCCACCTGTTTCTGGATCGTGACGGACGACTGAAGCGCGACCTCATGCCGGATCTGCTTCATCCCAACGAACAGGGCTATCAAGTCTGGGCCGAAGGCATGGAAGGTCAGCTCAAGACCTTGCTGGGAGAGTAAGAAGCGCTGTGGGTTTGTCGGCCCCGGGGCCTCTTGAAGTTACGACGCGGTCGAGGTGGCTAACGGTTCATCCCGTTTAGCCGGTGGAGCTGCGGGATGTCCCAATTGAAGGCCGCCGGCAGGACTTCTTCGATATGATCGGGGCGGCCTTTAGATTTCTTCTTTTCATGGATGCTTATTGATGCCACAAGTCGTGACACATCCCGATGCCCAGCGGATTGCTGACAATCTGCGTAAGACTATCGAACTCACAGAGTTAGCGTTAGCCCTGCGACAGGCGGTGCTAAGGCAGAACTATCCGCAGGGCGATGGAATGGTCCAGGTGATGCACGAGATCCGACTGGCTAAAGAGCAGGCATGGATGCAGAACCGATCCTAATTCAAATTCTTTCCGACCTTATTTGCTATCTGATCTGGCGTTAACGCAACGATAGGGGCCCCGGCGGAACGCCGGGGCCCCTTGAGGTTACGAGACTGTCGAAGTGGCCAGTGGCTCATCCCGTTCAGCCGGTGGGGCTGCGGGGATGTCCTGATTGAAGGCCGCCGGCAGGACTTCTTCAATCCGTTCCACTGGAATGAACGTGAGCTGGTCGCGCACTTCCTGTGGCACTTCTTTCAGATCCCGCTCGTTGGCCTTCGGCAGAATGATCCGCTTGATGCCCGCGCGGTGGGCCGCCAGGACTTTCTCCTTGATGCCGCCGACCGGCAGCACCAATCCACTCAAGCTGATTTCTCCCGTCATGGCCGTATCGCTGCGGACAGCTTTGCCCACGTAAGACGAGGCAAGGGCCGTGGCCATCGTGATACCGGCTGACGGGCCGTCTTTCGGAATCGCGCCCGAGGGCACATGGATATGCACCCCGTTGCGTTTGAACTTCGAAATATCGAGACCCATGCTCTCGGCATGCGACCAGAGATAACTCCGGGCCGCGCGTGCCGATTCCTGCATCACATCGCCTAACTGTCCCGTCAGGGTCAGTTCATGACTGCCGGGCAGCAGGGTCGTTTCGATATACAGCACATCGCCTCCAGCTGGTGTCCAGGCCAGACCGGTGGCCACACCGGGAGGCAGCGTTTTGCGCCCTTCTTCCGGCATGAAGCGTTCTGAGCCGAGCCATTCATCCAGCATGTCCGGGCGAATGGTCACCGGCTGGCGCTCCTGGCCCTCCGGGAGTTCCGCAAAAGCTAAGGCTACTTTTCTCGTCAACCGGCCGAGCATTTGCTCCAGCTGGCGCACACCGGCTTCCCTGGTGTACCGGCTCGTGACGAGATTCAGTACCTCGTTTGACAAGAGTGCTTGTTCGGCATTCAAGCCCGCTTCCTTCAATCGTCGCGGCCAGAGATAGCGCCGGGCGATTTCCGCCTTCTCATGTTCGCTGTAGCCTTGCAGGCGGATGATCTCCATCCGGTCCAACAAGGGTTGGCTGATCGTGTCGAGCGTATTCGCCGTCGTGATGAAAAACGCCTTCGACAAGTCGAAGGGGAGATCCAGATAGTGGTCGCGGAACGTGTGGTTCTGCGCCGGATCGAGAATCTCCAGCAGGGCAGCCGCGGGATCGCCGCGGAAGTCGCGCCCCATCTTGTCGACTTCATCGAGCATGAGCACCGGATTGTTCACCCCGGCCCGCCGTACGGCTTGAATGATATGGCCAGGCAAGGCGCCGACATAGGTGCGGCGATGCCCGCGCAATTCGGCTTCATCGTGCACGCCGCCCAGGCTGAGCCGTTCGAACGTCCGGCCCATGGCCCTGGCGATCGATTGTCCGAGGCTCGTCTTGCCGACACCCGGAGGGCCGACTAAGCACAGGATCGGCGCCTTGGCCGACGGGTTGAGCTTTAAGACCGCGAGATGCTCCACGATCCGCTCTTTCACTTCTTTGATGCCGTAATGATCTTCTTCAAGCACCTGCCGAACGGTCGCCAGGTCAATCGCATCTGCCGAGGCTTTCTTCCAGGGCAATTCGAGCACCAGTTCCAGATAAGTCCGGAGCACCTGATGATCTGCCGACGATGGCGGCACTTTAGCCAGGCGCTTGAGTTCGCGTTCCGCTTCCTTCCGCACATGGTCGGGCAGGTCTGCCTCGGCCACTTGTTTCTTGAGATGGGCGATCTCGTTGTCGTCGCCGTCGTCTTCGCCCAGTTCCTGCTGAATCGTTTTCAATTGCTCGCGCAGCATGTATTCCCGCTGGCTCTTGCCAATCTTTGCCTGCGCATCGCTGGTGATCTTGTCGCGGAGCTGTAGAATCTGAATCTCTTTGGACAAGGCTACGTAGAGGGCGCGCAACAGATCCAGCGTCGCGGTGCTTTCGAGCAGTTTCTGCTCTTCTGCCACGCTGAGATTGACCAGTGAGGCCAAGCGATAGGCCAGGGCTACCGGATCGTCTTCATGGCTTAACGCCTCACTGGCCTCTTGCATGCCGGGGGCTTGGATCACCCGCGGGAGTTCCGTCACCAGTTCCTGAATCGCCCGATGCATGGCCTGCACTTCCGTGCCGGTCTCGGAAGGGCGGTCCAGCGACCGGACCCGCGCGATGGCATAGGGGGTCGATTGGGTTTCTTCGAT
>JACOEJ010000023.1:10904-12705 GCA_024998645.1 Nitrospira sp. | reverse complement strand
TGGGTGAGCGTGTGAGAACAGAGATAGATCGGGGTTCGGGCAAGTCAAGGGCAGGCGGGAAGATGTCCGGATCCCTATGCGAATAGTCAGGAGGAGGGGCTGGTGCGGCCGATTCAGCGATCCTGAAATAGACTGCCGGTGGTGCGGATGGTCCGCTCATTGCCGCGGCCGGATGTGGCGGTCGGGGGCGTCCCGGGCGGGCTGTCATAGGTATCCACGCCGGCGAGATCGAAGAAGAGTCCGAGGCTGTCAGGGGTACCCTGGCCCAAACCGGCCAGGCACTGGTAGCGATCGGCTCCTCCTTCATCGATGAAGAGGGCCCAGGATTCGCTGTCGGCCTCACCCAGGCCGGTGCTGCGGGTGAGGTCGTAGGTATCCGGCCTGGTTCCGCCGTCAATGGATAGGCTCACGCTGCGTTCGCTCGCGGCGCTCAACGTGTGTTTTGGCCCGGATGGCGTGTAGCGGTCGGTGCCCTGGGCATCGATGAGCAGGCCGATGCCATAGTGACCGGCGGCTCCGAGGCTTGTCCGCCCCCCGGTGCGGCTGTCGTCGCCGTCAAGATCAAGTGCCACCCCGACGCCGAAGTAATAGCCGGCTCCCTGCGCCATGTTGCCGCTGCGGTATTGATCCTGGCCTTCGAGATCGATGAGGTAGCCCAGGCCGCCGGCCAGGTTCGGGAGCTGGGCTTCCGCTTTGGAACTGCCTCCATCCAGACCGGCGCCGCTGCCCATGCCGTAGCAGAGATACTGAAAGGTCGAGTCGCCCGGCTTGGCGGTGGGCGCTTCCTGCTGATTGAATGAACTGGGATATTTGTCGCCGCATTGATAGACGTCGTTACCGGCGTGATCGATGACCGCGCCCATCCCCAAGGGTCCGCCGAATCCGATGGCGAAGGCATGGCTGGTGTACCGGTCGTTTCCGGCCAGATCGACCAGGAGGCCGAGTCCGCCGAAGGCTGCGCCTTGCGTGAACCGGTTTCCCATATAGACGTCGTTACCCTTGCGGTCGAAAAGCATCCCGATGCCAGCAAAGCCGGTGCCGCCGGAGCCCTGATCGAGTTGATAAACGTCGTCGCCGGCCAGATCGACCAGTAGCCCGACGCCGAGCCGGCCGGTGGCCAGTCCGAGCGGGTCGCTCGTGTAGGTATCGTTGCCTGAAAGATCGATGACCGCGCCGATGCCATGGTCGATGTCGGTCGAGGAGGCGATGGTCCCGTGGTAGGTATCGTCCCCGCCCAGATCGACCACGAGCAACACTCGGCGGTCCAGATCGTAGGTGTTGACACCGGGGCCGCCGATCACGATCAGGCCGGCGCGAGTCTGCTGCACAAACAGCACGTCGCCGGTGATGCCGGGGGGAGGTTGTTGAACCGGAGTGCGATGTTGAAAGGCCAGCGCCAGGCGCTGAAGAAAGCTCTCGTTGCCCAGCCGCGCCACGGTCTGCGCCGCCGCGATCAGTGAGGCATAGTCGAGCTGTTCATCCACGAGCCGGGTGAATTCTGCATCGAGCTTGCGGCGGGCCGCGCGCTCCTGGACCGGCTCATTCGAGCGGGGAGCGAACTGATCGGCCACCGTACGGGCATGTTTAAAGAGAAAGCGCCGTTCATCGTCGGAGAGATTCGCCAGCGCCTTCTCCCGCTGGATGGCCGCATCCTCTAACGTGTCGGTCAGGAAGGCAACGATGTCCTTCTGGGCGGTCGTGCCCGGGAAGGGGATCGGCTTGAAGTATTCGGACGTGCGGTCGACGGCTGCTTCCATCACATCCAGGAGCGCCGGCACATTCTCCACGCCGCCTGCGGCCA
>JACOEJ010000023.1:0-10804 GCA_024998645.1 Nitrospira sp. | reverse complement strand
TGGCGTGACCGGTTTCCAACTCTTGTCCGGGTTGAACGTCGTCATGGTGGAAGCAATCGCTTTCGTCTTCTTGCCGAGGTCCTTTTCGTAGAGGAGCCCGTCCTGATTGACGATGAAACTCATCACGCCCGATACGCCATAACGGGCCGGGTAGGCAATGACGGCAAAGCCGCCGAGCATGTGTTCTTTGACGAGATACTCCCGTGCTTCACCCGGAGCATTGGCGCCCTGTTTGGTCAGGATCCGGTAGAAGTATCCGTGATAGGGAGCGAGCGTCTTCGCCGTTGTGGTGGGATAGCCTTCAAGGGCGGCTGTGGCGAGGAGAGGACCCAGAGGGCTTTGCGGCTCTTCCTCGTCAGTCTGCCAGTAGAGCCCATCGTGTCGGCCGGGTGTGCTCACAAATTTTGCAGCATACTCGATCACCCCGTCGCGGTGCTGATGGAGCGCGACGAATTCGTCCTGCGCGTCAACGATGGCCAGGCAGACCTGGAGGGCCGATAATTCGTTGCGGCCGATACGGCGGGCGAGAATTTCGCGTTCACCCTGTTGCGTGTCGAAATGCCAGCGCTGCCCCGTCTTTTTCAGTGGAATCGGCATCGGCCACTCGTCCGTGCCGATGGCGAGCATCGCCTGTTTGTCACCGTCACGGGTGAGCACATGCGCGTCCCGATAGGCTTTGATGAAGGCTTCGCGATTGTGTCGATCGGCGACAGGGTCACCGGAGCTGATGAGGGCCTTGCCGTGCGGGCCCAACATTGCCGACAGTTTCGACTGATCGTGTCCGGTCAACGCGTCCACCAGTGCCGCGACCCCCGCTTCAGGTGTTGGAAACGTGGTTTGCGAGGCCGTTGCCGCCATGGCGATGGAGGGCATGGACAATACTCCCAACAGGCAGAGCATTTGACAGATCCGGCCGCCACGGTCAGGCACAGGCCATACGAATCGGTTCAATCGACTCACCATGAATCTCCCGGCACGGATGAAGTGCACATACAACGAGTCACGTTCTGCAGTCACCGGTGCGAATGTCCGCCGCCGCCCCCGCCATGGCCCCCGCCGGAGAAGCCCCCGCCCCCATGACCGCCACCGGAGGGGCCTGGCGCTGATCCCTGGAAACTGGAATTGCCGCGGGCGCTGAAATTCCGCACATCCGGCCCGTGACCGACGCCTTCAAAGGCATGAGGACGTGGCTCAATTGACGGCCGGCTCATGCCACCGGGTGGACTTGGGCGACCGGGTGCAGGCTGAGTGTTCGACCGGTTCATGCCCGGGTCTTGCGAGCGGCCTGGCCGGCTCCCTTCGCTAAAACGGGGAGTGCCTCCGTTTTGGCGCGGCTGGTTCTCCATTCCACGTTGCGCACCTTGCGGACTTTGGCCACCTTGAAGAGCGCGATTCCCGAACCCGCTGCGCCCGTAAAACGAATCATGTCCCCGGAAATCGCGGCGTGTTTCGGAGAATCCGTTGGTCCGGCCGAATTGCTGGCGTAAAAACTCGCTGCGGTAGGGGACTCCCCGGCGGTGGAAGGGATCGTGCGCCCAGACTCTTCCCGGAGAGAGGAAGATGTGGTGATGGGGCCAGCCGAAGGCTCCGATTAAGAATCCTGCACCCAGTGTAATGCCCAGGCCCCACGCAAACATGCCATAGCCCGGGCCTACGTAGTAGCCCGGCCAGGGGCCCCAGTAGACCGGCGGGTACCCCGACCACCACCAGGGTCCATACACAACCATCGGGTCATAGTAGGGGACATAGATGACTTGCGGATTCGTCGGCTGAATCGTGATGGTCTGACCCTGGGGCTGCACCTGGATCTGCTCGTTCGATTGCAGATTTCCCGCGGCAGACGCTTTCTGACGCAACTGCTGAATCGTGTCCATCACCTGGGATTCCTGGGCTAAGAACGCGCCTCCGAGGCGCTCCATCCAGTCCAGCTTCTCATCCATCGTAAGCAACAGCTGGGGAAAGGCGACGAGCGATTTGACGCTGGGATCCCAGGGTTTATCGGCAACAGCCTGTAGGGCCTGGTCGCCTTTGAGGCTGGAATTGGCTTTGGACCAGCGCGCGGCCTGGATGACCTCAAGCGGATAGGTCGAGGCCATTAAGATCTGTGTGAGGAGCGGGTCAGGATATAACGCGATCGGCGCCAGCATCTGATCGAGTTCCTGCTGGCTGAATGTCGGCTGAGGTGGAGGAGGGGGAGATTGAGCCTGGGGAGTTTCAGGAGGTGGCTGGATGTCTAGATTGTCCTGCGCAAACGTCACCGGTCCGATGGTCAAGAAAATCGAGAGCCACAGTACCAGCATTTGCGTCGCGGTACGTGTGGCGTAGATCTTCATGAGGGATCCGTTTCTGTATCGACCATGTGACAGCCTACCATATAGTGGATGTAACGCGATGGGGCCGACTTGGTTGACCCCCCTGGGCGAAGATTTCGAGCAGCTACGGTCGGATCGAACCTGTGCGAACCCTCCGTTTCAATCTTATCCCCATGACTTTGCTCAGATGGCTCTTTCTATGACCCGGGAGTGATCTCTGTAACCTTTCCGGAAGTCAGAACGACTAGGAGGTAGAGGGAGAGATGGATTCATATTCAAGGACCCACCGGTCCATAGATCGAAGGAGGATCTCATGAGGAACGGCAGCCGACTGATTTTTGGAACGGTACTAGGAGCCACATTGATGGCCTCTTCTTTCGTCTTGGCGGATGGCGGACCCCAGTGCCAGCGCCAGGAGGGGCATCACGCTTTGGCAGGGCATCATGGAGAGAGGCAGACCGGCGTCGGTACGCATCTGCTACGGCATCTCTTGAAACAAAAACAGGAGCTCGGGTTATCGGACGAACAGATCGGGAAGCTCCGCGGCCTGGCGCTCGATGCGGATCGGGCCGGGATCCGGGCGAATGCGGAGGTGCTGGTCAGTGAACGTGAACTTCGTTCCCTGTTGTGGGATGAGAAGGCCGAACTGGCGGCGATCGAAGCCAAGGTGCGGGAGCATGAGAATTTCGAGGCCACTGCGCGCATCATCGGGATCAAAGCACGACGGGATCTGATCGGTCTGTTGACGCCGGAGCAACAGGAGAAGCGGAAAGCGCTACGGGAACAGCGGCATCGGCATCAGAGTCAGTCGATGCGGACTGAAGGAGGGGAATCCGGAAAGGCGACCGAAGCCGCTGCCATCAATCCAGATGCCGCCGACCTTGAATTCAGTGAGTTAGAAGACGGGTTATCGGCCGGTTGAACGAGAGAATTCGTTCCCGTCTGACAGGTCAGGGTGCGGTATGATGCGTTGTCATTCAATAACCGGAAAAGTCCGGATTTGCGGGGAAGATCGTCATCGATGGCCGACGAATCGCTCACGAAGCGGACGCAAGCTGGAGACGAGGAGGAGCTCATCCAGCGTATTCGCGGAGGAGACCGTGAGCGATTTGCCGACCTCATCAGCTGCTACGAGAGCCATGTGGTGCGGATCGTCGGCCGGCGTGTCCCGGCGGATCGCGTGGAGGAAATCGCCCATGATGTGTTTGTCCGGGCCTACTTCGGGTTGGCGCAATTCTCCAGTGACGTCCCGTTCGATCATTGGCTGGCCGGTATTGCGGTGCGAACCTGCTATGACTTCTGGCGGGATCGCAAGCGCGAAGAGGTACCGGCCAGCACGCTGACCGGCGATCATCACCGGTGGATTGAGCAGGCGCTGGCGGCGCAGTCGGATGACGAGTGGCGCAACCAGACTGGCAGGCAGGAGGCGAAAGAGGTGTTGGACTGGGCGTTGAGTCACCTGTCTCCGGAAAATCGGGCCGTGTTGACCCTGGTCCATCTCGACGGCCATTCCGTGCGTGAGGCGGCGCAATTGCTTGGATGGAGTGTCGTGACGGCGAAAGTGCGGGCGCATCGTGCGCGTCACGCTCTGCGGAAGATTCTGAGCCACAACCTGTGAGGCGGCTATGACGGTACAGCGTGATGATGAGATGCAGAAACTCGAGCGGGCCCTGACCGAGGCTTATCGCGCTCAGCCGGATCCGATTCCCGGAGCCGGTCTGGCGCAGCAGGTTATGCGGGACATCCGTCAGGGGGCGGGCGACAGCGGCCGGTGGATCTCTGCCGTTGCGGTCGATCAGCTGGTCTGGCGGACGGCGACGATGGCCGCCGCCGTGGTGTTGCTGTTGTCGGTCTTCACGGTCGGTGTGGTGCGGCCTGTGACGGGAGAACGCGCCGGGCTGCTGGCCGAAGAGTTTGAATCGGCTCCGCTGTTGGGCGACGAGTGAGCTGAACGAAGAGAGGAGCGTTCCATGTCACGATTCAAATTGTGGGCGGGCTTGATTATACTGTTCGGTGCGGGCGCCTTGACCGGTATCGTCGGGACCTATCTCTTTTGCGACTTCGACCGGTCGCATCGTGGGGATCGGGGGCCTGTCGCCCAGCACGAACGTATTATGAAACGGCTCACGCAGGAGCTGTCGTTGACCGCCGGCCAACAAGCCGATATCGAGCCCGTGGTGACTCGCGCGCAGCTGGCAATCCTAGAATTGCGGTTTGCGCATCAGGCGGAAATCGAACAGATTCTTGCCGGGGGAATGGCCGAGCTCAAAACACGGTTGTCCACAGAGCAGCAGTCCGGACTGGATAGAATGTATCAACGGCTGCAACAGCGCTGGCAACAGTCACGGGATTATATCGCTACGACGAAACAGAGCCTGCCCGGTTCCCGGTAACCGGACAAGCCCTGAGTGATCGGGCATAGATGAGAAGGACATTATGTCGGAATCGATTCGTTTCGCCACCATAGTCAAACGTTGGGTGATCGGTCTCGTGGCCGCCTGTCTACTGGCGTTCGCCGGATACGCGCTGCTTGCGAAGTCGGGCGAGGAGCCGTCGCGGGCAGGCCAGGCGCCGGGCGGCGGGGCTCGTACTTTCCCCGTGGCCGTCGCGACCGCGAAAACCGGCGACGTCGGGATTTATCTCAACGGTCTCGGATCGGTAGTGCCCCTCAACACCGTCAACGTCAAAAGCCGGGTCGATGGCCAGCTCATGAAAGTCTTGTTTCAGGAAGGGCAGCTTGTCCGCCGCGGCGATTTGTTGGCGGAGATCGACCCGCGACCCTTTGAAGTGCAATTGACTCAGGCCCAAGGGCAGATGGCGCGCGATCAGGCGCAATTTACGAACGCGAAGCTGGACCTGGAACGGTACAAGGGTTTGCTCGAACAGGGATTCATTCCCAAGCAGCAGGTGGATACGCAGCAGGCCCTGGTTCGGCAACTGGAAGGGATCGTGAAGGCCGATCAGGGCCAGATCGACAATGCCAAATTGCAACTGGTGTATAGCCGCATTACGTCTCCCATCGACGGACGGATCGGGTTGCGGCTGGTCGATGCGGGCAACATGGTGCGAGCGAACGACGCGAACGGCCTCCTGGTCATCACGCAGCTCATGCCGATTACGGTGGTCTTTACGATTCCGGAAGACAATCTGCCGGTGGTCATGGCGCGGCTAAAATCCGGGGAACAGCTTCCGGTGGAAGCGTTCGACCGGGAGCAGAAGAAAAAACTAGCGACCGGCACGTTGCTCACCGTCGACAATCAGATCGATTCCAATACCGGCACGGTCCGGCTCAAAGCGGTGTTCCCGAATGAAGACGGGCAATTGTTCCCCAATCAGTTCGTCAATGCGCGTCTGTTGCTGGAGGTCAAGCATGGCGCCACAATCGTGCCGGCTGCGGCCGTGCAACGGGGCGCGAAGGGCACCTTCGTCTATCTGGTGAAAGAAGACCAGACGGTCGCGGTCCGGCCGGTGGGGGTGGGGGCGGCACAAGGCGACGATCTGTCCATCGAGAGCGGCCTGGTTCCCGATGACATTGTCGTGGTGGATGGGACCGAGAAGCTGCGCGAGGGCAGCAAGGTCGAGGTCCGGAACCAGAAAGGCGCTCCCGCAAAACCCACGGACGCTCCCGTTCCCCCTGCCGGAGCCGAGAAACCGAAGCGAGGGGCTTCATCGTGAACCCCTCGCGCCTGTTCATCCTGCGGCCGGTGGCGACGGCCTTATCGATGGTGGCCATCGTTCTCGCCGGCGCTCTGGCCTATCGCCTGTTGCCCGTTTCTGCATTGCCCCAGGTTGATTATCCGACCATTCAGGTGGTGACGTTTTATCCGGGCGCCAGCCCGGACGTCATGGCCTCCTCCGTGACCGCGCCGTTGGAGCGACAGTTCGGCCAGATGCCCGGACTGAACCAGATGACCTCGACCAGTTCCGGCGGCAGTTCGGTCGTGACGCTGCAATTCAGTCTGGATTTGAATCTCGATATCGCCGAGCAGCAGGTACAGGCCGCGATCAATGCCGCCTCGACGTTCATCCCGCGGGATTTGCCGAATCCACCGGTCTATAACAAGGTCAATCCAGCGGACGCTCCGATCCTGACGCTCGCGTTGACCTCCAACACCCTGCCGCTGTCACAGGTCGAAGACCTGGCTGAGACCCGCTTTGCCCAAAAAATCTCTCAGCTTACCGGTGTCGGGCTGGTCAGTCTCAGCGGAGGGCAGCGCCCGGCGGTGCGGATCCAGGCGAACCCGCGCGCGCTGTCCGCCTATGGGCTGACGCTGGAGGATCTGCGCTTCGCCGTGGCAGCCGCCAATGTGAATCAGGCCAAAGGCACATTCGACGGCCCCCGCCGGGCCTCGATCATCAACGCGACGGATCAATTGCTGTCGAGCCGGGATTACCGGCCCCTGATCGTGGCCTATCGCAACGGCGCGCCTGTCCATCTGTCCGATGTGGCCGATGTGGTCGACGATGTCGAAAATGTGAAGCAGGCGGCCTGGATGAACGACCGGCCGGCGATTCTCGTCAACATCCAGCGGCAGCCCGGCGCCAACGTGATCGATGTGGCCGACAGGATCAAAGCCCTCCTGCCCCAACTCCAAAGCGCCTTGCCGTCTGCGGTCCAGGTCACGGTGCTGACCGACCGCACCACGTCGATCCGGGCGTCGGTGCGTGACGTGCAGTTCGAATTGATGCTGGCCGTGGCGCTCGTGATTCTGGTCATCTTTCTCTTTCTGCGGACCCTCTCGGCCACGATTATTCCCACGGCGGCGGTCCCGCTGTCGCTGGTGGGGACCTTCGGGGTGATGTACCTCATGGGGTTCAGCCTGAACAATCTGACCCTGATGGCGTTGACGATCTCCACGGGCTTTGTCGTGGACGATGCCATTGTCATGATCGAAAACATCTCCCGGTATATCGAAGAAGGCGAGTCGCCGCTGGAGGCGGCGCTCAAGGGGTCGAAACAAATCGCTTTCACCATTCTCTCCTTGACCATCTCGCTCATCGCCGTGCTGATTCCGCTCCTATTCATGGGCGATGTGGTAGGCCGGCTGTTCCGCGAGTTTGCCATCACGTTGAGCGCCACGATTCTTGTCTCGGCCGTGGTTTCTCTGACCTTGACGCCGATGATGTGCGCCAGACTGCTCCGCCACCGGCCGGTGACGGAACAAGGCCGTTTCTATCGTGCTTCTCAACAGCTGTTCGATCGGACGATCGCCGCCTATGGCAGGACGCTGCGCCGGGTATTGCAGCATCAATCGGCTACGCTGGTGGTCGCGGTCGGTACCCTGGTCCTGACCGTCCTGCTGTATATCGTCATTCCCAAGGGTTTCTTTCCGGTGCAGGACACCGGGGCGATCCTGGGCATTTCCGAGGCGGAGCAGTCGATCTCGTTCAGCGGGATGGTGGAGCGGCAACAGGCGCTGGCTGCCACCATTCTGGCCGATCCGGCCGTCGCCAGCCTGTCGTCGTTCATCGGCGTGGACGGGACCAACACCACGCTGAACAGCGGGCGCATCCAGATCAATCTGAAGCCCATTTCCGAGCGGGGACTGAGCGTCCAGGACGTGATCCACCGGTTACAGGCGCAGGTGGCCAACGTGGAGGGGATGTCGCTGTTCCTGCAGCCGATGCAGGATCTGACCGTGGAAGATCGCGTCAGCCGGACCCAGTATCAATATACGCTGGAAGATGCGGACCCCGAGGAGCTGAGCCGCTGGGCGCCTGCGTTCGTGACGGCGCTTCAGGCTCTGCCGGAATTGCGCGATGTCAGCAGCGATCAGCTGGATCGCGGGCTGGCTTCGATGCTGGTGATCGACCGCAGCACAGCCTCGCGGCTCGGAATCACGCCCCAGCTCATCGTTGACACGCTGTACGATGCGTTTGGGCAACGGCAGGTGTCCACGATGTTCACCCAGCTGAACCAGTATCGCGTCGTTCTCGAAGTGATGCCGGAATTTCAAACCGGGCCGCAGTCGCTGCAGTTTCTCGATATCCGGTCGATCACCGGCGGGCAGGTGCCGCTCAATGTGTTCACCCAGTTCTCCGAAACGACGACCCCCCTGGCCATCAGCCGGCAGGGACAGTTTCCCGTGGTGACGGTGTCCTTCAATCTTGCGCCGGGGAAATCGCTCGGCGATGCGGTTGCCGTGATTGAGAAGGCCTCGCAGGAGATCAATCTGCCGGTCAGTATTCGCGGGAGTTTCCAGGGCACGGCCCAGGCGTTTCAGGCGTCGCTGGCGAATGAAGTCTGGTTGATCCTTGCTGCGCTGGTGACGGTCTACATTGTGCTGGGGATTCTCTATGAGAGTTACATCCATCCCTTGACGATTCTGTCCACACTGCCCTCCGCCGGAGTGGGCGCGTTGCTGGCCTTGATGCTGTTCCGGATCGAATTCACGGTCATCGCACTGATCGGGATCATTCTGCTCATCGGCATCGTCAAGAAGAACGCCATCATGATGATCGACTTCGCGCTGGAGGCGGAACGCAAGGAGGGCAAGACTCCGGAGGCGGCGATCTATGAAGCCTGCCTGCTGCGCTTCCGGCCGATCATGATGACGACGATGGCGGCGCTGCTCGGCGCGCTCCCGCTGGCGATCGGATCGGGGGTGGGATCGGAGCTCCGGCATCCGATCGGGATCGCCATCATCGGCGGGCTGATTGTGAGCCAGGTGCTGACGTTGTACACGACGCCGGTGGTGTATCTGGCCTTCGACCGGTTGGCGCGGCGCGTCCGGGCCGGGCGGCCGGCGCCGTCGACCGCAGAGGCGCTCACCCCGGGAATGCTATGAACATCTCGGCGCCGTTCATTCAACGTCCGGTCGCCACCACCTTGTTGACCATCGGGGTCACGCTCATCGGTCTCGTCGCGTTCCGCTTCCTTCCCGTCGCCGCGCTGCCGCAAGTGGAATTTCCGACCATCAATGTCTCGGCCACGCTGCCGGGCGGCAGTCCGGAAACCATGGCCACTTCGGTGGCGGCTCCGCTGGAACATCAGTTCACCCGCATCGCCGGCGTGACGGAGATGACCTCCACGAGCATGCTGGGGTCCGCGAATATCACGCTGCAATTCGATCTGAGCCGCAATATCGACGGCGCCGCGCGCGACGTGCAAGCCGCCATCATGGCTGCGCGGAGCGAACTGCCGACGACCCTTCCGAACAGCCCCACCTACCGGAAGATCAATCCGGCCGACGCGCCCGTTCTCATCCTGTCGCTGACGTCCGATCTTGTGAGCCGGGGCCGCATGTACGACGTCGCCTCCAGCATCCTTCAGCAGAAACTTTCGCAAATTGACGGGGTGGGGCAGGTCACGGTCGGTGGCGGCTCGCTCCCGGCCATCCGCGTCGATCTGAATCCCACGGCGTTGAACAGTTACGGGATCGGACTCGGCGATGTCCGCCGGATGCTGAGCAGCACCAACGTCAATCGCCCCAAGGGGCAGTTGTCCGACGGGAAACGGACCTGGGAGGTACGGACCAACGATCAGCTCCATACGGTGGAAGATTATCTGCCCTTGATCGTGAGCTATCGGGAGGGGCGCGCCGTGCGACTCTCGGACATTGCGACGGTCGAGCAGTCGGTCGAGGATCTGCGGACCAGCGGTGTGGCAAACGGCGTCCCGGCGGTGCTCATTATCATCAACCGGCAGCCGGGAGCCAACATCATCGAGACCGTCGACCGCGTGCGGGCCATCCTGCCCCAATTGGAAGCCTCGATTCCCGGGAGCATGACGTTGAAGGTGGTGGTGGACCGCACCCCGGTCATTCGCGCGTCGTTACACGATGTCGAACGGACGCTCGCAATCTCCGTCTGTCTCGTGATCCTGGTGGTGTTTCTGTTTCTGCGGGATATCCGGGCCACGCTCATTCCCTGTGTGGCGGTGCCGGTCTCGCTGATCAGTACGTTCGGCGTGATGTATCTCTTCGACTATAGCCTGGACAATCTGTCGCTCATGGCCCTCACGATCGCGACCGGGTTCGTCGTGGACGATGCCATTGTTGTCCTGGAGAACATCAGCCGGTACCGGGAGCAGGGCATGGCGCCGATGCAGGCGGCGCTGCGCGGCGCGCGCGAGATCACCTTTACCGTGCTGTCGATGACCGTCTCACTCGTGGCCGTCTTCCTCCCGATTCTCTTCATGGGCGGGATGATGGGACGGCTCTTCCGTGAATTCGCCGTCACGCTCTCCGTGGCCATTCTCGTCTCGCTGGTCGTGTCGCTGACCACGACGCCGATGATGTGCGCGCGCGTACTCAAAGCGGAAACCGGCAGGCCTCATGGGCGCTGGTACCGGATGAGCGAACGGTTCTTTGAAGGCCTGCGCGGCGGATATGCGGGAAGTCTCGGCTGGGTCCTCCGTCATCCGCGCGGCATGCTCGTGCTGACGCTGGCCACGATGGTCTTCAGCATCTATCTGTACACCATCGTGCCGAAGGGTTTCTTTCCCCAACAGGACACGGGGCGCATGTTCGGGAATATTCAAGCCGCGCAGG
>JACOEJ010000022.1:36430-41652 GCA_024998645.1 Nitrospira sp. | reverse complement strand
AGCCGGAGCTTCCCGTGGCGGTCACGTAGTGGCGGAAGGCATCCGCCTGACGTGTAAACTCGCCTTCACCGGATTGCTCGTCGGGAAACTGCGGCTGAATGGTCATGCAGGCACCGCTCCTTCGTTGGAATAGTATCCCATATTTACCGTGGATTGTCTGGACCGTGCCGCGGTTATACCGGCGGCAACATGGCCCCTGGTAATAGGAGGGGGATCTCGATAGGGTGTGTGCGGCGTAGCTGAATCTAACAGGAATACCGGCATGTTCAATGGAAGCGAATCTCATGTGACACGTCATTGGCATACATTGTCAGGACAGGCGGTAGCGGCGGAATTGCATGCGGATCAGCAAGGCGGGCTTTCAGCCGAGGAGGCCGGCCGCCGACAACTGCGCGAGGGGTTTAATGAGCTGCCGGCAGCGTCACCGGCCTCGTTGTTGAAGCTGTTTCTCTCCCAGTTCACCAGTGTCATCGTCTGGGTGCTCATCGGCGCGGCAGTCCTTTCCGGTCTGATGGGAGAAGGGAGCGATGCCGCGGCCATTCTGGCGATCGTCCTGCTCAACGGCCTCCTCGGTTTCGTCCAGGAGTATAAAGCCGAGCGATCACTTGCGGCTCTACAGAAAATGTCGGTCTCAACGGCCCGGGTCATGCGGGGCGGTGTACTGCTGTCTATTCCGGCGCGTGAATTGGTTCCTGGCGATCTGATACTGCTTGAGGCGGGTGATCGAGTGCCGGCGGATGCACGGCTGGTCTATGCCGTGAACGTTCAATCACAAGAATCACCACTGACCGGAGAATCAACGCCGGTTCAAAAAGATGCCGTCGTGCTGACTCATGCGGAAGTGGCGTTGGCTGACCGGACCAATATGGTGTTCATGGGGACGATGGTGGTCTCCGGCAAGGCGCGCGCGCTGGTCGTGACAACAGGGCTTCACACGGAGTTGGGCAGGATTGCCACGATGATCCGGCAGGTATCGGCGGCCGAACGGACGGAAACTCCGTTGCAACGGCGCCTGGAACAATTCGGCTATACCCTGCTCTGGTTGGCGCTGGGCGTGGTCGCTGTGGTCTTTGCCTTAGGCTATTGGCGGGGGGAACCGCTGTTGGCCATGTTTCTGACCTCGGTCAGTCTGGCTGTGGCGGCGGTCCCGGAGGGGCTGCCCGCGGTGGTGACGATCACGCTGGCTTTGGGCGTCACGCGTATGGCGCAACGGCATGCCTTGATTCGAAAACTGCCCGCTGTTGAAACGCTCGGTTCGGCCACCGTCATTTGTACGGACAAGACCGGCACGCTGACGAAGAATGAGATGACGGTCACCAGGTTGATCGTCGGCAATGTTGCGTTTGAAGTGACGGGCGAAGGGTATGAGCCGGTGGGCGAGATACGACAAAGAAGTGCGGAGCTGAACGTGCTGAGTCCTGAGTTATCCGGTCAACGAGGAAACGCTCCCTCTCCTAACTCAGCACTCGGTACTCAGCGCTCAGCACTCAACCCCGGCCTTCGCCGGTTGTTGACGGCAGCGGTGCTCTGTAACGGGGCCACACTTAAGCAGAACCATGGTGCCTGGGCGGTGATCGGCGATCCGACCGAAGGGGCGTTGCTTGTGGCTGCCGCGAAAATGTCCCTGACCAAAGAGGATCTGGAGCAAGGCTCGCCGTTCCAAGGAGAAATCCCCTTCGATGCCGAGCGGAAAATGATGACCGTCGTTCGGCGGGAAGCTGAAGGGAGCAAGGCCTACGTCAAAGGGGCGCCGGATGTTATCCTGAAGCGCTGCACGCATCGGATGACGCTCACTGGGGACATCGAGCCACTGAGTGAGCCACAGCGGCAGGCGCTGCTCGATATCAACATCTCACTCGCCCGTGAGACGCTTCGAGTCCTCGCGGTGGCACAGCGGCCACTAGCCGGTTCGCTCGGGGAATTGCAGCCCGACTTGGTGGAACGGGATTTGGTGTTTCTCGGTTTGTGTGCGATGAAGGATCCATTGCGTCCCGAGGCCAAGGAGGCCGTGCGGCTCTGTCGGAACGCCGGCATCAGGACGGTCATGATTACCGGCGATCATCAGGAAACGGCGGTTGCGATCGCACGAGAACTCGGTCTTTCTGACGGTGATGGTGCGGCGCTGTCCGGGGCTGAGATCGACAATCTTTCCGATGCGCAGATGGTTCAAGTCGTTGAGCGGATTTCCGTCTACGCTCGCGTCTCAGCCGAGCACAAACTGCGGATCGTTCAGGCCTGGAAACAGCGAGGGGCGGTTGTGGCCATGACCGGGGATGGCGTCAACGATGCTCCTGCGATCAAGGCGGCCGACATCGGTGTGGCGATGGGGCAGGCCGGTACCGACGTGACCAAAGAAGCGGCCGATATGGTTGTGACGGACGATAACTTCGCATCGATTGCCGCTGCGGTCGAGGAGGGGCGGGGAGTTTTTGACAATATCCGGAAGACCGTGCACTTCCTTCTGTCGTGCAACGCGAGCGAAGTATTGGTGATGTTCTTTGCTGCGCTGTTGGGTCTGCCGCTCCCGCTGTTACCGATCCAGATTCTTTGGATGAATCTGGTAACGGACGGCATTCCCGCCCTGGCCTTGGCGGTCGATCCGAAGGCCCCGGATCTGATGAAACGACAACCCCGTCTGCCGACAGCCCGGCTATTGGATCGCGGACGGCTGTTCGCGATCGGGGCCGAGGGACTGATGTTGAGTGCCATTGCCCTGGGAGCGTTCAGCTATAGCTTATATGGGCTACATCAAAATATTGAGCAGGCGAGGACGGTGGCCTTCACCGTGATGGTCGTCGCGCAACTGGTCCATGCTTTCAATTGCCGGAGTGAGCGGTGGTCGCTCTTTCAGTTAGGCGCCGGAACCAACCGTCCGCTTCTGTGGGCGTTTCTGTTTTCTTGTGCCGTGCAGGTCGCCGTACTGACCGTTCCTGCTGTCTCGCCGATTTTCAAGGTTGCTCCATTGCCCATCGAAGACTGGTGGCTGATGGGAGCAATGGGTGTGTTGCCGTTCGCGATTATGGAAGTGAGCAAGTGGGTGAGACGACGTTGAGTTGTGGGATGGAGGCATCAGGCCCGGCTATTGGCGTAGAAGTATTTCTTGGCCAGCTCGGCGGTGAGGATGTACCCGGCGAGGATGGCAGCGAGGAGAAAGAGAAACGAGAGCGGCATGGGCGTCAATCCCAGTGGTGCGGCAATCGGGAGTACGGGGAGTAACAGCGTGACGGTAGCCACGGCGAGGGTGGCGAGTGTGAGGGCGCGCCCCGGTGTGCTGGAGAAAAACGGCCGTCTGGTTCGAATGACGAGCACAATGGCCGAGGCGGATATGACGGATTCGATGAACCAGCCCGTCCGAAACTGTTCCGGGGAGGCGTCGAGAATCCACAGCAGCGCGCCGAAGGTCAGGTAGTCGAATACCGAACTGACGAGTCCGAATGTCAGCATGAACTTGCGGATGAAGGCGATATCCCAGCGTCGTGGCTCGGCGATCAGCTCAGGGTCGACGCTGTCGGTGGCGATCGTCATTTCGGGAATATCGGTGAGCAGGTTTGTGAGAAGAATTTGTTTCGGCAGCAGCGGGAGAAACGAGAGAAACAGCGAGGCGCCGGCCATGCTGAACATGTTGCCGAAATTCGCGCTGGTAGCCATAAAGACGTATTTCAGAGTGTTCGAAAAGGTGGTCCGTCCCTCACGGACTCCCTGGACCAGAACCGACAAGTTCTTTTCGAGGAGCACAATGTCTGCCGCGTCTTTGGCCACGTCCACCGCGCTTTCCACAGAGATACCTACATCCGCTGAATGAAGCGCAGGGGCATCGTTGATCCCGTCACCGATATAGCCCACCACATTACCGGACCGTTTCAAGGCCAGGATGATGCGATCTTTCTGATTGGGCTCCACTTCCGCAAACACATCGATGTCATTCACGCGCTGGCTCAGGGCTTCGTCGGTCATGAGGCGAAGATCCGGTCCGGTCAAGAGCCGCTGGTGGTCCATCCCGACTTGTTGGCTGACGTGGGCGGCCACGAGATGATGGTCGCCCGTGATAATCTTGAGCGACACGCCCAGTTGCCGTAACGAGGCGATGGTCTGGGCCATGTCAGGTTTTACCGGATCGGCAAAAACCAACAGCCCGAGAAACGTCATCTCCGCTTCCTGCTCCTTTCCGATGTGGTCGGTCTCACCCATATCGCGAACGGCCAGGCCCAGCGTTCGGAGACCCTGCCGGTTCATATCCTGAAATTGCTGTCGGATCTGTTCGACGCTAGTTTCCATGGCGACCGTCGACCCATCCGGCAATTCCGCGTGGGTGCAGACCGACAGCATCGGTTCCACGGCCCCTTTGGTAATCAGGAGGTGCGTGGTAGGGGATGCCACGAGAATGGAGAGGCGTTTCCGAAGGAAGTCGTAGGGGACTTCGTCCAGTTTTCTGTATCCGGACAGGTCACCAACACACTGTGTCCGGATCGCTTCATCGAGCGGGTTGATAAAGCCGGTCTCATACGTGGCGTTGAGGGCCCCGTGGAACAGGACGCGTTCGCTGGCAGTACCCTCAAGGTTCAAGGCCGCATGAAAACGCATGATGCCTTCGGTGAGGGTGCCGGTCTTGTCGGAACAGAGCACATTCATGCTGCCGAAGTTCTCAATCGAGTGGAGCCGCTTCACGATCACTTTCTGCTGGGCCATGCGTTTCGCTCCGTGCGAGAGGTTCACGCTGATGATTGCCGGGAGCAGTTGCGGCGTGAGCCCGACCGCCAGGGCCATGGAGAAGAGAAAGGAATCGAGCACCGGCCGGTGGAGATAGACGTTGATGGCGAAGATGGCAAAGACGAGCAGAAGAGTCACTTCGAGCAGTAAGTAGCCGAAGCGTCGGACGCCCCGTTCAAACTCCGTTTCCGGCTGGCGGAGCATCACATGGCCGGCGATGCGGCCGAACTCTGTGTCCTTGCCGATCTGCACAATGACGACGGTCGCATGTCCGCTGACGACGTGCGTACCCATGAACAGGCTGTTGGTCCGCTGGTTGAGAGAGGCCGTGGCAGACACGACCGAGGTCGATTTCTCAGCGGGATAGGTTTCCCCGGTCAGAGTGGCTTCATCGACGAAGAGGTCTTTGGATTCCAGGACGATTCCGTCGCCGGGAATGCTCGAGCCGGCCGATAGGTTGATCACGTCGCCGGGGACGATTTCTTCGCGCGGCACTTCGACGATCCGACCGTCCC
>JACOEJ010000022.1:33990-36330 GCA_024998645.1 Nitrospira sp. | reverse complement strand
ATCACGTCGCCGGGGACGATTTCTTCGCGCGGCACTTCGACGATCCGACCGTCCCTCAAGACCTCGGTCTTCACGCGAACGAGGGCGAGGAGCGAGGCGACGGCTTTGGCGGCACCGTGCTCCTGCCAGAATCCCAGGAAGGCGCTGGCCAGGATAATCGTCAGAATGATGAGCGCGTCGGTACGGTCGGCCAGAAACAACGACATGATGGCGGCAAACAACAGAATGAGAATAATCGGACTGCGAAATTGCGCGAGCAGGACGTACAGGGGACGGATATCCTGGCGGGGCTTCAGTCTGGAAGACGCATACTGCGTTTGACGCTGTCGGGCCTCCTCCGTACGGAGCCCTTCAGGCCTGGCCTGCAGACGGCTCAGCAGTTCATTGGTCTGAATACTCCAGAATGCCGGGAGTGGCTCATTCATGCCGCTGCCTCAAGGTTACTCATAATGGAGTGCATCGATAGGATTCAGCTTGGAGGCCTTGTTCGCCGGATAGAGGCCGAAGAAGAGGCCGACGACCAGGGAAAAGAAAAACGCGGCGGTCACGGCCGGCATGGAAATGATCGTCGGCCAGCCGATCAGTTTCGTCAGGAGCAGCGAGATACCGATGCCGGCCCCGACGCCGAGGATGCCCCCGATGGTGGTCATGATGATGGCTTCGATCAGAAATTGCAGCAGGATATGAATCCGCTTCGCGCCGACGGCCATGCGTAGCCCGATTTCCTTGGTTCGTTCTGTGACAGAGACCAGGAGAATATTCATGATGCCGATGCCTCCCACGACGAGGGAGATGGAGGCAATGCCCATCAGCATGAACATCATCGTCCGGCTCGTGCCGGCGACAGTCTTGGCGACGTCTTCCATGGTCCGGATGGTGAAATCGTCATCTTCGGATGGGTGGACATGATGTCGCGCGCGCAAGAGATCCTTGATATCCTCCACGACGGCGGGGATGTCATGCCGCGTCTGCGTCGCCACCAGGATGACCCCGACGGTTCCGAGAAACTTGGTGCCCAGGACTTTGCGTTCTGCGGTCGTGAAGGGAAGGACGATGAGATCGTCCTGATCCTGGCCCGTAATCGATTGCCCTTTGGGAGTGAGAATCCCGATGACCCGGAGCGGGACGTTACGGATCCGGATCTCACTGCCGATGATCTCTTCGCCCGATTCAAACAGGTTCTGAGCCGTAGTTTTCCCCAGGATGACGACCTTCGCGGCGGTATCCATGTCGGACTGAGTGAAAAAGTTGCCCTGAGCGATCGGCCAGCTGCGAATGTCGGGGAACTCCGGTGTCGTGCCGAGCACGATTGTGCTCCAATTTTTGTTTTCTCGAATGGCTTGCAGCACGGAGCGCGTGGCGTACATCACCATCGTCACGCTCGTGACTTTCTTTTCGATATCCTGTGCATCGTCGACGGTGAGCGTGGAAATGGACCCCAACCCCCCGCGTACGCCGCCGACAGTCGTGGCCCCGGGAATGATGATGAGAACATTCGTTCCAAGGCTGGAGATCTCCGCCTGGACGGAAGCCGTGGCTCCTTGCCCAAGGCTTACCATGGCGACTACGGCGCCGATGCCGATGATGATGCCGAGCATGGTCAGCCCGGCCCGCATCGGATTCCGGCGCAAGATGCGCAGGGCGGAGAGTATGGTGAGCCAGAGAAATCCCATAGGCGGTTACCGCATCCTTGGAGTGGAATCGAAGCCGGGCGGCAGTTTCTTTTGTGCCTGTTCCTCGGGTGTTTCAATGCCGAGGATCACCCGGTCGCCTTCTTTCAGCGATCCTTCGGTGATTTCGGTAAACAGCGAATCTGCAATGCCGGTGGTGACGCCGGCCTGATGTGTCTTGTTCTCCGGATCGAACACCCAGACTTGCGACACTTTCTTGTCAACGGGAACGTTGGGCATCCGGAACCGTAACGCGCCATTGGGCACGCGCAGCGGAGATTCCTTCTTAGCGGTGACGATGGTCACGTTGGCCGTCATTCCCGGTTTGAGCTTCAGGTCTGTGTTGTCGACCGTAATCACGACGT
Organism: Nitrospira sp.; assembly: GCA_024998645.1. GTDB lineage: Bacteria > Nitrospirota > Nitrospiria > Nitrospirales > Nitrospiraceae > Nitrospira_D. Next base: position 34,295 of record JACOEJ010000022.1, on the reverse strand, counting down.
CGTAGGTCACCACGTTTTGCACGCTGATCGGCGCATTCCGCACTTGGGTCACGGTTCCATCGAAAAAGTATTTTGGGTAGGCATCCACGCGAAAGCTGGCCGTCTTTCCTTCAGCGACGCCGCCGATGTCGGACTCGCTGACATTGGCGTTCACCTGCATCTTGGTCAGGTCCTGCGCGATGACAAAGAGGGTGGGTGTTTGGAAACTGGCCGCAACAGTTTGACCGACGTCCACGGCACGGGACACCACGATGCCGTTGACCGGCGAATACATGGTTGTGTAGCCGAGTTCCAGTTCTGCCGAG